>NZ_JBVHWM010000005.1:0-263258 GCF_055564375.1 Streptomyces sp. NPDC029138 | reverse complement strand
GTCCAGCACGGGCCATGGCGTCCGCGCCGGTCGTGGCACCCGCCTGGTCCTTAGCGTCAGCTTTCGCGTCCGCGTCGCGCTTGGCGTCCGCGCTGGTTTTGGCGCCAGCACGGGCCATGGCGTCCGCGCCGGTCGTGGCACCCGCCTGGTCCTTAGCGTCAGCTTTCGCGTCCGCGTCGCGCTTGGCGTCCGCGCTGGTCTTGGCGCCGGCACCGGTCTTGGCGCCGGCACCGGCCTTGGCGTCCGCGCCCGTCGTGGTGTCCGCCCGGTCGTTGGCGTCAGCTTTCGCGTCGGCGTCGCGCTTGGCGTCCGCGCTGGTCTTGGCGCCGGCACCGGTCTTGGCGCCGGCACCGGCCTTGGCGTCCGCGCCCGTCGTGGTGTCCACCCGGTCCTTGGCGCCAGCCTTCGCGTCCGCGTCGCGCTTGGCGTCGGCCTGGACGTTCGCGTCAGCCTTCGCGTCCGCCTCGTCCTTCGCGTCGCCCTCGGTGTTGGCCTTGGCGCCCGCGTCCGCCTTGGCCTGCGGCTCGCCCTTCGCGTCGGCCTTGGAGTCCGCGTCCGCCTTGGCCTCCGCCTCGTCCTTCGTGCGCGCGTCGGCCTTCGCGTCCTCGTCCGACTCAGCGCCGTCGGCCTCCGCCACCTCGGCCTCCGCGCCCGCGCCAGACGGGGCGTCAGCCCTGGCACCCGCGTCAGACAGGGCGTCAGCCCCGGCACCCGCGTCAGACGTGCCCTCCGCCTCGGACGAGCCCTCGTTCTTCGGGTTCTCCCCGGACGAGGTCTCAGCCTCTGTCTTCGCGTCAGCAGAGCCCTCAGTCGCGGTCTCAGCGCCCGCGCCCGCGTCAGACGGCCCCTCGGCCTCCGTCTTCGCGTCAGACGCGTCCTCGGCCTCCGGAGCCTCCGCGTCCGCGCCGGACGGAGCCTCGGCCTCAGGAGCCTCCGCGCCCGCGCCCACGCCGGACGGAGCCTCCGCCTCGTCCGTCGCGTCAGCGGAGCCGTCCGCCTCGTCCCTCGCCTCAGCGGAGCCGTCCGCCTCGTCCCTCGCGTCAGCGGAGCGCTCCGTCTCGGACGTGGCCTCAGCCTTCGTCTTCGGGGTCTTCTCCGGCTCGTCCCCGGTGTCGGCGGTCTTCCCGGGGTTCGCGGGTGCGTTCGGGCTCGGCTCGCGTACCCAGGTGGAGACCGCCGCTTGCAGGGCCGTGTCCTCGGGGTCGGCCGACTGCTTGCGCGCGGTCGGGGTTTCGGGTCGTACCGTCAGGACCTTCGTCGCCGTGTCGCCGCCCGAGGACTCCCGTTCGCGGGACACCGCGAGACGCGGATCGCGTGCCTCGGGAACCGAACCCGCGCTCCCCGACGTCGGTTCCGCCGACGACTCGCGCTGCTTCGACCTGTCGGGGGACTCGCCCGCCACCGATGCCTCCTCCATGCGCCGCACGCCTACGCGCGCGCCCTGTCCGAACCATGTACCAGTGTCCTGTGTGAGGGCTTGGCCCCTGCGGTAGACGAGAACGACATACCTGCCGGTTCCCTCACGAACCGGTCACGCACCCTCGACAGACCAATGTGAGAGGGGTCACCCTGTCATTCATCCACGCGGGGAGGCATGGATGGGCAGGAGCCGCAGAACACTTCCGGAAGAGCTTCTGCTGCTGGCACTGGACCCGGCCACGGGTACCACTGCGCAGCCGCAGTCGCTCGACCTCGGTCTGGCCGGTGCACAGCTAGTGGAGCTGGCGCTGGCCGGACGGATAGCCCCAGACGGGGATCGTATCGCCGTGGTGGTGCCACGGCCGACAGGAGATCCGACTCTGGACTGCGCGTTGGAGTTGCTGCGAAGGCGTGGCGCTCCCGTGCGTGCGGTCCATTGGATCGGCGGGCCCCGGCTGGGGCTCAGGCAGACCTACCTCTCGCATCTGGAGCGGTGCGGCATGGTCGCCGCCGTACCGGGTCAGATGTGCGGGGTGCTGCCGACGACTCGCTACCAGGCGACGGACAACGACATCAGCCGGGAGATCCGTGCCCGGCTGGACTCCGCGATCCGCACCGGCGTGCCGCCGGACCCGCGGACCGCGGCGCTCGCCGCCCTGGCGCACGCCGTCGGGCTCGGCAAGCATCTGTATCCCGGGAACGAGGGCCGGTCGTCCCGGTCCCGGTTGCGGGATCTGATCCGGCACGACCCCATGGGCGGGCTCGTCGCGCACGCCGTCATGGACGTGCAGAACGGCGCGGCCGCCCAGCCGCGCCGCGGCCCGGCCTCGGCCGGGCGGCCGGCCGCGCCCGGCGCCAGGGCCGCGGCGGAACCCGCTCGCGGGGTTCCGATGCAGCCGCATCGCGGGTCCATGGCGCGCGCCGTGGCCCACTGAGCCGTAACCCCGGTCCCCACAGACCCGGTTCGGGAGCCGCTGGTCCGAGCGGGGCGGTGAGATCACCATGGTCTCGCCGCCCCGCTCGACTGCGTCCCCGGCCGCATATCCGCGGTTTCCCAGCGGTAGAAAGCACCTTGGTGGCAGTCTGCTCAACAGCAGATACGCAAAGTGTTAGGCAACAGGCAGGCAGCCGGAGGTGCACGTCCCGTGGCGTCCAATGTCAATCCCACCGTCAGGCGGCGCCGGCTGGGCCAGGAGCTGCGCAGGCTTCGCGAGCTCAAGGGCATGACGGCCGAAGAGGTGGCGGAGCGGCTGCTCGTGTCGCAGTCGAAGATCAGCCGGCTGGAGAACGGCCGGCGAAGCATCAGCCAGCGTGACGTGCGCGATCTGTGCGGGGTGTACGAGGTCGAGGACCAGCGGATCGTCGATTCGCTGATGGAGATGGCCCGGGATTCCAGACAGCAGGGCTGGTGGCACACGTTCGGGGACATCCCGTACAGCGTGTACATCGGTCTGGAGACCGACGCCGAGTCGCTGCGGGTGTACGAACCCCAGTTGGTGACCGGGCTGTTGCAGACCCGGGCCTACGCCGAGGCGCTGGTGCAGGGCGCGTTGCCGGAGACGTCGAGCACCGAGATCGAGAAGCGTGTCCAGGTGCGGATGCGCCGACAGGAACGTATCACCGCCCAGAACAACCCGCTCCGGCTGTGGGTGGTGCTGGACGAGGCCGCGCTGAAGCGGGTCGTGGGCAGCCGGCTGGTGATGCGGGAGCAGCTGGAGCACCTGATCGAGATGTCGCAGCTGCCGCACGTCACCGTGCAGGTGTTGCCCTTCGACGTGGGCGCGCATCCGGGGCTCAATGGTCAGTACGCGATCCTGGAGTTCGCCGACGCGGCCGACTCCAGTGTGGTGTACCTGGAGGGCGTGACCAGCGACCTGTACCTGGAGAAGGCGCAGGACGTGCAGAAGTACGCCGTGATGTACGAGCATCTGCGGGCGCAGTCCCTCAATGTGGAGGCGTCCCGGAAATTCATCGCAGATGTGGCGAAACTGTACGCCGACTGATCCGGGATCGCGCCGGGCGCGGGATCGTACACCGCCGGTCCACTCCAATGGAAGGCTCACCTGGAATATGCCATCCGGTCGAGTGAACGGCTCCTCCGCGGGGAGCAGTTGCCCGGTAGCGTCGATCACGCCAATCAGACGACATGGTTGGCGTGAACCGCACTACCGCAACTCGCAACAGGAGTGGACATGGCACTGATTCAGGGCGCTTCGGAGACGTGGATGAAGTCCTCCTATTCCGCGGGCAACGGCGCTTGCGTCGAGGTCAAGTCGCCCACCGCCGCCGAACTCGCCGTCCGCGACTCCAAGACGCCCGAGGGTCCGATCCTGGCCTTCCCCGCCGACGCGTGGAACGCCTTCGTGGCCTCGGTCAAGGCGTGAGGGGTTCTCCCTGACCCTGACCCGGACAACAACTGCACAAGCACCATCAGGAGAGCCCTCTCGACCAGTCGCCGTCCTTGCCGAGAGGGCTCACCGCCTTGTCCGGGCCATCCGAGGCCCGAGCGGTGCTCAGCCGAGCTGGGCCTCGATCGCGGAGACGACCTCGGCCGACTCCGGCTCGGTCTGCGGCGAGAACCGCGCGACGATCCGGCCGTCCCGGCCGATCAGGAACTTCTCGAAGTTCCAGCGGATGTCGCCGCTGTGCCCCTCGGCGTCGGCGAAGCCCACGAGCCGCTCGTACAGCGGGTGCCGGCCCGCCCCGTTCACCTCCACCTTCTCGGTCAGCGGGAAGGTCACGCCGTACGTCGCCGAGCAGAACTCCGCGATCTCCTCGGCGGTGCCGGGCTCCTGCCCGAGGAACTGGTTGCAGGGCACGCCCAGCACGGTGAAGCCCTGCTCGGCGTACCGCTCCTGGAGCTTCTCCAGCCCGGTGTACTGCGGGGTCAGGCCGCACTTGGAGGCCACGTTCACGATGAGGACGGCCTTGCCCGCGAACTGCGACAGATCCGCGGAGCCACCCTGGAGGGCCCCGATCTCGACGTCCAGCGGGGAGCCGCTGTGCTCAGTAGTCGTCATGCCCGGATGCTAGCCCCGCCGGACCACGCCCCCCTGCCCGGCCTCGCCCAGGACATCAGCGGACCCTGCGTCACCGGCTCCTTCGCCCCGCCTTGCCAGGGCATCAGACGTCACCGGCTTCCTCGCCCGGCCCCGCCCAGGAGTCACCGGCCCTCACGTCACCGGCCCCCTTGCCCGCCTCGACCAGCGCGTCACCGGCCGCCGTCCGCAGGTACAGCACCGACCGCCCGGCCCGCCGCCGCGCCACCAGCCCCGCCTCCCGGAGCACCTTCAGATGCCGGCCCACCGAGCCCAGTCCCTGTCCGGTCACGGCGGTCAGCTGTGTGGTGCTCATCGGGGAGCCGAGGAGCACGAGCACCGCGGCGCGGCCCGGCCCGATCAGCGCGCTCAGACCGGCGGACACCACCCGGTCGCCGTCCCCGGCCAGGACACCGGCACAGGGATAGACCACTGCGTACCGCTCACGGTCCTCCCAGGCGGCCCAGCCCATGCGCTGTGCGGTCACCGGTACGAACACCAGCTCGGCGCCGGAGATCTCACGGGGCGGATACTCGTGCAGGTTGACCTGGAACCGGTTGTCGCCGAGCCACCGTGTCCCGCCCGGCCGCAGGGAGTCCAGCACGCTCGCCCAGCCGCCCTGGCTCACCTGCGCGGTCCGCGCGACCACATCCGCCTCCAGCACCCTCCGGCGCCGCTCCCAGTACGGTCGTACGGTCTCCTCCCACACCCACTTCAGCAGTACGGCCGCCCGCTCGGGCAGGTCGTCCCGGTCCAGGTCGGCGGGCAGCGGTCCGGCGAGGGAGAGACGCAGATGCGCGCGAGCGTCCGCCGGTGGGGTGGCGCGGACCCGGGCGATCCCGTCCGGGAAGCTCTCGCCGTCACGGGGCGTGGGCGTGAGGAAGTCGGCGATCCACTCCCGCCCCAGCCCGGCCGCCACCAGCCGGGCCGTCACCGGGTCGGCCGCGAGCCGGGCCCGGTAGGCGGACAGGTGCGTGCCCAGCCAGGTGTGCTCACCAGGATGCGTCCCTCGCCCGACGTGCAGCAGCTTCAGCCCGGCGAAGGTCTCGGCGAGCGGCGAGATGACGAACCGGCTCCGGGCCAGGGTGTCCGCGTTGAGCTGCCACCACCCCACGAGCCCCTCCTCGTACGCGTACGGACCTTTCGCACGACGGCGAAACACTAACGAGCCCGCTGCGGCCCGCCCGAGACTCCGGGACATGCCCAGCTACCGATCCCTGTTCCGCACCCCGGAGTTCACCCCGCTCTTCCTCGGCGCCGCCGCCCAGAACGCCGCCGGCACCGTCGGAGGCCTCGCCCTCGGCACGCTCGTGTACCGGGCGACCGGCTCCCCGCTCCTGTCGGCGCTGAGCATGTTCGGCCCCTCGCTGGCCCAGGTGCTCGGCGCGACCGTCCTGCTCTCCGGTGCCGACCGGCTGCCCCCGCGCACCACCCTCGCCGCCATCTCACTGACCTTCGCCGCCGGTACGGCGGTACAGGCGCTGCCCGGTCTGCCCGTCGGCGCGCTCTTCACCGTCGTCCTGGTCCTGGGTCTGGTCGCGTCCCTCGGCGGCGGGGTCCGCTGGGGGCTGCTGAACGAGATCCTCGCCGAGGACGGCTATCTGCCGGGGCGTTCGCTGTTCAACATGATGAGCGGGCTCATGCAGATCGCCGGGTTCGCCACCGGCGGCGCCCTGCTCGCCACCCTCTCCCCACGGGCCTGTCTGCTGCTGGCGGCGGCCCTGTACCTGACAGCCGCGCTCGTCCTGCGCCTCGGCCTGAGCGCCCGTCCGCCCCGGGCCACGGGCCGTCCCTCGCCGTCGGCGACCTGGCGCGCCAACGCCGAGCTGTGGTCGTCCCGCCCGCGCCGCCTCACCTACCTGGGCCTGTGGCTGCCCAACGGCATGGTCGTCGGCTGCGAGTCCCTCTACGTGTCGTACGCCCCGCAGGCGGCAGGCACGCTGTTCGCCTGTGGGGCCCTCGGCATGTTCGCCGGGGACGTGACGGTGGGCCGTCTGCTGCGGCCTGCGGTCCGGCGCCGGCTGGCCACCCCGCTCCTGTTGCTGCTCGCGACGCCGTACCTGGCGTTCTTCGCGCGCCCGCCGGTACCGGTCGCGGTGGTCTGCGTGACCGTGGCCTCCGCCGGTTTCGGCGCGAGCCTGGTCCAGCAGGAGCGGCTGATGAGCCTGACCCCCGGCGACCTGGCCGGCCAGGCTCTGGGACTGCACTCGGCCGGCATGCTGACCTTCCAGGGCGTGAGCGCGGCACTGGCCGGCGCGGTGGCCCAGTTCTCCTCGCCGGCCGTGGCGATGACCGCGATGGCGGCGGGCTCGGCCTGCGTGACGCTGGCACTGGCCACGGCCGCCCGACGTGCTCCGGCCCGGCCCTCCGCAGAGCCCGTGCCGGCACGTCGTCCCAGGAGGGGTGCCGACACCTGATCCGCCGACCTATGTACGCCTCGGTCCCCCTTCTGCGTGAGGCGGATCGGCGTGTCACGGGCCGTCGGGAAACCATCCCGTGCGCGGGCGGATCCTTCGCTGTTTTTCCTGGTTCCTCCAGGTGTGAGCTGGGCTATGGTGCTCACGTGGACTTGGGGATGATCCAGCAGTGGTACCCCGTGGGTACGGATGTCGTGGTCTATCTTTCCGGGGGACGGTCCGCTCGGGGGCGTCTGGAGGCGGTCGGAGCCGACAGCCTGGTGCTCGTCACCGAAAAGGGACCCACTCTGCTGCGCGCCACCGCGATCGAGCAGGTGGAAGCCATGAGCCCGGCCGCGCCGGGCAGCGCCGGACCCGTCGCGCCGGATCCGCCCGCACCGCCGAGCCCGCCACCGCCTCCGGCGCCCGTGGTGCTGTCCGCCGCCTGGGACGTGCTGGCGGGCGAGTTCGCGATGGACATCGGTCAAGCCCGGCTGACCACCCCGGCGTTCGGCCTCGACCCCGAGTTCGAGCTGGGGTACACCGAGGCCAAGGAGATCGAGGGGCACATCAACCGGGCCAAGAACCGCCTGGACTCCGCCCGGAAGTTAGGTGAACCGTCGCGCGTGCCGGGGGCGTTACGCGACCTGGTGACCGCCGCCGACGCGTGCGACTACCCACCGGCGTTCCACCTCGCCGCCCTGCTGCTCCTGGAGCGCATCGACACGGAGGCGGCCCGGCGCCAGGCCGAGGCGTGGATGGCGGAGGCCGTGTACTGCGGTAACCGGTACGTCTGGGACCTGGCCGTGCTGCGGATGAGCAACGGCCGTGTCCGGGAGGCGATCGAGGCCCTCGGCGAGGGGCTGAGGCACAGCCCCGCCGACCACAGCGACGACCTGCTGCTGCGGCTGTTCCTCGCCCTGGTGCTTCAGGAGGGTGACGCCGACGCGGCGGCCTCGGCGCTCGGCGCGGCGGAGCAGGAGAGCCCGGGGCAGCGGTGGGTGGCCACCCGCGCCGGTCTGTATCTCCTGTCCCGGCTGTCCCCGGAGCGGGCGGCACCGCTGGAGCCGTTGCTGTCCGCGCCGGCACCGACGCCCGATGATCTCCGCCAGGTCGTGGAAGCCCTCCAGCCGGGCACGGACGCACTCCCTCTCGTCCCACCGCAGACGGCGCGAGTCCCCGCCGCTCCCGCCGCCCCTCAGGCGCACCCCCTGCGCCCGGCCCCCGGCGGACCCGCGCCCGCTCCGGCCGCGGCCGTGGCCCACACCGCCGGGCGCCGGCCCCCGGCCGGCCGGCCCGGGCCCGGTCCGAAAGAGCCCCAGCTCCATGTGGCGGCGGCGCGCAACCAGCTCAACCAGGGCAACCTCGACGCCGCGCTGAAGATCGCGCAGAACGCCCTGGCGAGCCATCCCGGCCACGCCGAACTGCTGGAGATCACCGAGACCGCCCAGCGGGAGAAGGCGGCGCGGACCCTGGCCGGCCCGGCGTCCAGGCGCACGGCCCAGGCCCAGCCGGTCCGGAGCCACCGCTCGGCCTACGCGCGGGCGCAGCACGCCGACACCCAGGAGAAGGACTGGCCCAAGGCCGAGCAGCTGTACCGCCAGGCCCTGACGGAGGACCCGAACAACGAGCGGGCCCGGCGCAGCCTCGCCTGGGGGCTGCACCGCTACAAGCGCAGCGGCGAGGCGCTGGAGCTGCTGCGCGACCCGGGCGTCGTCGTCCAGGACACCCTGCCGCACCAGAACATGATCATCACGATCCTGAGCGACACGGGCAACTGGGACGAGGCCGCTCGGCTGCTGGAGGACCTGCTCAAGCGGGAGCACTCCAAGCAGACCCGGACCGGTCTGCTCAAGCGTCTGATCGTGCTGTACCGCAGGCTCCGGGACGCCGAGCGGGCGAAGGGCGCGGCGCAGCGCCTGCTCAACCACGGCCCGCGCAACCCTGAGTTCCGCAGCCTGTGGGAGGAGGTGGAGAAGGCCGAACGCTCAGGCATCTGGGACAAGATCGACCAGCTGCTCGCCAAGAGCGACTGGAAGCCGGAGCAGCCCGGCTCCATCAGCCCCATCCTCCTGCTGCACCTGGACCGCTGCGAGTACGCCGGCGTCAACCCGGCCCGGGTGCAGGAGGGCACCCTCAGCGAGCGGGACGTGCAGGAGCTGGACGAACTCATCCGCACGCTGGGGTCGCGCAGGTCCGCGGACCGCGCGGCCTACAACCTGTCGGCGGCCCGCATCCTGCGGGACCTCAACCAGTCCGAGGACGACCGCTTCCTCAAGTCCCTGCGGAGCTTCGGGGCGGCCATGGGCGACCTGTGCACGGCCGAGCGCCGGCACGGGGACGTCACGCGCACCTACTACGCCGAAGCGGTCGCGCTGGGCGGGTGGGACGACATGGGGGAGCTGAAGGTCAAGCAGTTCGTCCTGTCGTACCTCGACCCGGACTCGCCGCAGCCGCTGTCCCGCCCGACGTTCGAGAAGTGCCTGCAATGGGTGCTGGAGGACGAGAGCCTGCACCGGCCCCTGACCTTCGGCCTGCTCAGCCTGATGGCCAGTGGCTCGGACCGGGTGCGGCGGGAGATCGTCTCGCGCACCTTCCGCGTGGCCCACATCAGGGACATCCTGCTCGGACAGCTCTGCGACTACCTGGACGAGGACAAGTCGTCCAGCGTGCACGACGTCTACGCGGAGCGGTGGCAGCAGGCCCTGCGCAAGCTGCGCCAGGAGCTGGACGCGCAGCGCCAGTCGCTCCAGCTGCCCCTGAACCGCAGCGAGCCGCTGGGCGCCCTGGCCGAGGACCAGCAGCTGCTGGAGCGGGCGAGGGACCTCGCGCCCACCACACCGCTCGACATCGACCGCCTCAAGAAGGTGGCCACCACCCTGGCGGACATCCACGGTTACCTGGAGCAGCCCTCGTACCTGGAGCAGGAGCGGCTGGAGTCCAAGATCCGCACCGCCGTGCGGGAGCTGGTCGCCACCATCGAGACGTATCCGACCCGGCTGAGCCTGGAGTACCTGGTACCGCTGCTGACCAAGCTGGACCGGGCGCTCGCCGGTCACTTCCGGGACGTCCAGCGGGCCGCCGAGCCGACGGACCTCGAAGTGACCAAGGTGCTGTCCAGCTACGCCCCCAGCGCGGCGTCCACCATCCACGTCCAGCTCAGCGTCAAGAACCTGCCCCGGCGCAGCCCGGCCGTCGACGTGATGCTGCGCGTGCTGGACAACGCGGACGACTACCAGCCGGTGGCCGAGCCGATACCGGTCGCCCACAGCCTGCGCGACGAGCAGACCGAGACCTGCACGCTCCCGCTGGTGGTGACGCCGCGGGCCATAGCCGAGCAGGTGCTCACGCTGCACTACAGCCTGGAGTTCATGGTGCGCTCCGACCGGCGCATCGTCACCGAGCCGCGCACGTTGCCGCTGCGGCTGAACGACTCCCAGGACTGGAAGCCGATCCGCAACCCCTACGCCGAGGGCGCTCCCGTCGAGGACGAGGAGATGTTCTACGGCCGCGGACAGCTGATCCAGATACTCGTGGACTCCCTGGAGCGGGCCGACGCCAAGTGCGTGGTGATCTACGGCCAGAAGCGCGTCGGCAAGTCGTCGGTCCTGCACCATCTGCAACGCGCGCTCAAACCCCCGGTGCTCGCGGCCAAGTTCAGCATGGGCGAACTCGCCACCAACCTCACCCACGCCAACCTGCTGTACAAGATCTCCAACGCGTTCTTCCGCCGCCTGGAGGAGCTGGAGGACGAAGGGCTGCCGGGACTGGACCTCTCCCGGCCGGTGCTGCGGGAGTTCATCGACAGCGGCTCCCCGGAGATCCACTTCGACGACTACATGCGGGACATCCTGCGGCGGATGCACCGGAGCGACGCCTACCGCAACTGGCGGATGGTGCTGCTGCTCGACGAGTTCACCGTGCTCTACGGCGCCATCGAACGCGGCGATCTGCCAAGGGAGTTCATGAAGTCGTGGAAGGCCATGCTGGAGAGCAAGCTGTTCAGCAGCGTGGTCGTCGGCAACGACCTGATGCCGCGCTTCCTCAAGGCGTTCCCCAACGAGTTCCAGGTGGCCCGGCAGGAGCCGGTGTCCTACCTGGACGAGGGGCCCGCCAAGGCACTGATCACCGAACCGATCGCCCTGGAGAACCGGGAGAGCCGCTATCGCGGCGACTCCGTCCAGCGCGTCATCGAACTGACCGCCCGCAGCCCCTACTACATCCAGCTGTTCTGCAACCGGCTCGTCCACCACATGAACGCCGAACGCCAGCCGCTGATCGGACCCGCCGACGTGGACAACGTGGCGGCGGCGCTGGTCAGCGGGGACAGGGCGCTGCTCCAGGAGCAGTTCGACAACCTGCTCACCCCGGGTGACGCGGACGTCAGCGACCTGTCGGACGAGACCGTGCTGGGGGTGCTCAAGGGCAGCCTGTCGGGTCACCGCCGCGACCTCCACCTGGACGGCCGCAAGGCCCGCGAACTGCCGGAGGGCCCACGGGTCATCGAGGACCTGCTGCGCCGCGACGTGATCGTCCGCGAGTCCGAGGACCGCTACCGGATCAAGGTGGGGCTGTTCGCGGAATGGCTCTGGCACAGGAAGGCGTAGGGCCCATGGCAGACCTGACGGCCGGGACTCCCGGCAATCCCTTCGCCACCGTCGGCCATCCCGTCCACGGGGACAGTCACGTGGGCCGGACCAGCCCCATGGAGATCCTTCAGGAGCGGGTCCTCTCCCAGTCGACCGCCGGCGCCACCGCCATCATCGGCCCGCCGCGGATCGGCAAGTCCAGCCTGGCCTACCACGTGTTCATGCGCCCCGAGGCCCGGGAGACATGTCCCCGGCTCCTGCCGGTCTGGATGAACGTACGGACCCAGGCCGGCATCCAGCAGGTGTTCCGCAGGCTCTCCGACGACGTCTGGGAACTGCTGACCGAGCGGTCGGACGGGAACGACCGGCGCACCGAGGAGGCGTACGAGAGGGCCGTGGAGCCCGGCCTCCCCTGGGCCCAGGCGCAGAGCGAGACCCAGGAGTTCCTTCGGCTGGTACGGCGGCGCGGGTGGCGGGTCGTCCTGATCCTGGACGAGTTCGACGCGGCCCGTGACGTGTTCAAGTCCCAGCCGGGCACGTTCCAGGCGCTGCGGGAGATCGCGTACAACCTGGACTGGAACATCGGCCTGGTCACCACCTCCCGGCGGGAACTGAGGGAGATCGTCGACATGGCCGACCCCGACGAGTCCACCTTCGCCGGGATCTTCCGCTCCCTGTTCCTGACCTGCTTCGACGCCGACGAACTCGGCGCGCTCGCCGCCCGGGTGCCGGGCCTCGCACCGGACGAGGGCCCGGACGCGGCCGTCGCGCGCCTGGCCGAGCTGACCGGTGGCCACCCCTATCTGGCCAGCGTGCTGCTGGACCGGGTGTGCGGCGCCGTCCGGGGCGGCCCCGTACGCCTCCTGGACGAGATCGAGGTGCTGGCGCAGACCCTGCCCGCGGAGTTCCAGTACTACTACCGGGACCTGGAGGAACTGCTGCGCGCGGACGGCCGGCTCCGCGCCCTCCTGGAGGTCGTCCTCGGCCCGCAACTCGTCGTGACCCCGGACGACGCGCAGGTCCTGCTCCAGCAGGGGCTGGTCAGGGTGCGAGAAGGGTCGTACCGGGCCTTCTCCGACCACTTCCAGCAGTACCTCACGCTCATCGGACGCAAGCTGGGCCACTGGGACAACTGGATGGCCGTGGAGCGGCGCATCCGCGACCTGGTCGAGTCCGTCTTCGAGGACAGATACGGCACCGACTGGCCGACCGAGCTGCGCAGGGTCCGCCCCAAGCTGGTCCCCATGCTGGACCACTGCGAGGAGCTGCGAGCACGGGAACTGCGGGCCTTCGGCGCACAGGGCTCCACCCGCATCCTGGACTTCACCTACCCGCGGGACCTGTACGACCTGATGGCCTCCCACTGGGACCTCTTCGGCCGCCTCCTCAAGAAGGACAAGAACTACTGGAACGAACGCTTCTCCCTCCTGGCAAAGGTCCGCAACCCCATGGTCCACAACCGGATGTCCGTGGTCACGCCGGTGGAACAGCGGGCGTTCCAGCTGTACTGCGACGAGATCATGGAGATGCTGGACGGGGTGGGCTGACAGGCGGGGGTGGCAGCAGGAGTAGCGTGGCAGTTGCGAGGCGGGTGCCGTTTTCGCACCGGCTCCCCGAAGACGGGTGGTCCTCATGACCGGCTCCCCTACACCCCCTGTTTCCCGGTGTCTGCCCAGCGGTGTCCACGAGGCCGTGCGGCCGGGGTGCGCTCTGCTGCGGCTGGAGACCACGGAGTCGCGCGAAGGTGTGCTCGACGGTGCGTGGTGGCCGCGCTCGCGCGATATCGGGGCCGAGCTGCCCGCGCTGCTGAGCGCCCTCATCGAACACCTCGGACCCGTGACCCGCGTGGGGCTGGACACCGCGGCCTGGGAAGGTCTTCCGACACGGATCGTCGTGGACGACCGGGTGGTGCACATCGACTCGTTCCCGGTCGGTGACGACACGGTCCTGGTCACCCGGGGCGACCAGGACATCTTCTCGCTGCTGGTGGTCCCGCCCGGCGCGGCACCGGAGGCCGCCCGCGCCGCGATGGCCCAGGCCGTCCGGGCGGACAACATCAGTCAGGCGGAACAGATCCTCATCGACACCGGGAGCGGACGGGGCCCCGCGGGCTGAGGGTTCGTGCGTGGGAGGCCGGTCCGGGGCCGGGCGACAGCGCCCGGGGCCGGACGACCGTGGGGACGTCAGCCGCGCCACTCCACCATGAGCAGCGTCGCGTCGTCCGTGGTGCGCCCGCCCCGACACCGCTTGAGCGTGTGGGACAGGGAGCGCGTCACCGCCCGGATCCCGCGTCCGGTCTTCTCCAGCTGGTTCACACAGTCGATCAGCTGTTCCTCCCCGAACTCCTCCCCGCCTCTCTCGTGCTCCTCGACAAGTCCGTCGGTGAAGCACAGGACCCGGTCCCCGTGGTCCAGCCTCAGCTCGCTGACCGGTGGCTTCGGGCCGCCCAGGCCGACCGGCAGGGTCGTCGGGGCGATCAGGCGCTCCGCGACGCGGTGGTCGCGGACGAGGATCGGCGGCGGGTGACCGGCATTGACGAACTGCACGTGTCCGGTCGTGGTGTCCAGCCGCATCATCTGCGCGGTGACGAAGTGTTCGGGGCCGAACTGCTTCGCCACGGCGTGGTCCATGAAGTCGTAGGTCGCCGACAGCCCGATGCCGAGGCGGCGGGCGTGGCGGTAAGCGCCGATGGCCACGGTGGCCATCGTGGCCGCGTCCAGTCCGTGACCCATCGCGTCGATCATGACCACGTGGAGGATGTCCTCATTGAGGGCGTAGTCAAAGCTGTCACCCGCGACGTCGTAGGCGGGTTCCAGGATGCCGGCCACCGCCACCCGGGGCATGATCATCGCCAGTGGTGGCAGCAGGGACCACTGGATCTCCGCGGCGACGCTCATCGGTTCGCGGCGTCGCACGCCGAAGAACAGGTCGGAGTAGCCGTGCTTGGTCACCAGCAGGTCGGCCACCAGGCCGGAGAGCCTCAGCAGCAGGCGGCGGTCGTCGTCATCGATGCTGTCGAGCGTCACTGCCATGACGCCCACCTGGTCGCCGCCGTCCAGCAGCGGCAGATAAACCTGTACGCGGTCGTCCTCGGGCACCTCGACGAGGACGGCGTCGAGAAAGCAGCGGCCCGCCTCGGAGTCGTCGATCATCTGCGGTTCGCCGGTGGTGAGGCCCTCGCCGGACAGTGGCACGAGCAGCAACTGGCCGTAGTCCTGCAACAGCACCTGCGGACGGCGGCCGCCCAGCCGCTCCACCACGTCGGCGACCAGCGGCCCGATGAGATGGGGAGGAAGCTCGTGCGCGCGATCGAGAACCGCTCCCAGCAGCGCTTCCCCGAAGCTCTCGGAGCGGTCCGCAGGCCGTGCAGACATCATCCGCTCACCGCCATGATCCGCTTGAACCGGCTGCGGTGGGCGGGACGGCCAAGGGTTTGCTCGCGCCATCGTTCCACCGGGGACGTCGACGGCCGGACCAGCCGACCGGTCACATGGGCCCGACAGGCGTCGGGCCCTCACCTGAGTCCGTGTCCTCCTTCCGCCTCCCATGCGGCCTCTCCGGCGAGTTCTTCCTCGGCGAGTGCCAGCATGCGCTGCGCCGGCAGCGGGTTCTCGGGGTCGGCGGCGGCCGTCAGCAACCGGGTGGCCACTCCGGCCGGCTCGTCGGGTGGAATCACCAGCAGCTCCCAGCGCCCCACCGTGCCGCAGTCCACGCTGATGGCGTGGCCCTCGGCCGCGAGGTCGGTGCGGACCACCTCGATCACATGGCCGGGCGCCGTCATGGTCTGCGGGGCATCGGGCCAGGAGGCGGTGTCCACGGTGACGCGGGTGACGGTGCCGACACCCGGGTCCAGTGAGCCGACCAGCGTGGGCAGCTCCAGCTCCAGCGCGTCGCACCGTGGCCACCAGGCGCCGTCCAGCGGGCCGTGGCTGACGTCGGGCGTCAGGCTCAGCCGGGGCAAGGGCATCCGGTAGGTCGATCCGTCATGTGCGTCATCTCGTGACGTGGCTTCGGCGGACTGTGCGATGGCGTCCATCGTGCGATCCTGTTCCGGGCGGCTTGCGGCTGCCCGCGTCTGTCACTCGCCGGGAACGGCGCCGCCGTGGTCGTGCGCCCGAAAAGCTCTCGGTGAGGTCAGGGTACCTCCGGCCGTGACAGGCGGCGCGAGGTTCCGAACGAGGCGGCCGTACCGGCTTGGACGGCGGGCCGTACCGGCTGGACGGCGGAGCCTTCTGTCGCCCGCGCAACGGATGTCCGACGCGGACGCTCGATCATCGGCCTGCCGGGAACGGCGCTCCCCGAGGCAGGATCAGCACACAGGGAGCGACCGGACCGGGCAGCCCGACGATCTCTCCCATGTTCTGCCAGTCCCAGGACTCGAAGGCGGCTTGTCCGGCCCGGTCGGCCGGATGGAGCAGGGCGACACCGAGAGCGGCGTGCCGATCGGTGAGCAGACGCTCTTGCAGGCGGTGGGCGATGTCGCGGTGCTGCGCGTGGGGATGGGCCACGACCTGTGTGAGAACCAGGAACCGTGCGCAGGCGGTGAGCCGTTGGATGCTCTGTTGCAGCATGCGGTCGAACCCTTCCCGGTCGGAGCCGCCGGGGCCCACCGGAAAGCCGTAGGCGCAGCCGACCAGCACCGTCGTCTCGGCGATGAGCAGCGCGAAACCGGGGCGCCGGGCACTGCCGGCCAGGCGGTGCAGGAACACCGCACGGTTGTGGAACGGTTCACCGGCGGTGTCCGCGACGGATGCCATGGCCAGGTCCGCGATGTCCTCCTCGATCCCCTCGGTCTGCCAACGGGTCAGCCGGCGCAGGCGGATGCCGTCCTTGACGGCCGGTCCAGGAGCGGGGGGACCCAGCGTGCGCTTCCCATCGGCCGGCGGACCCGGGACGGCCGCTTCCAGGAGGTCGCGTGGCAGGGCGGGGGACACGGGATCGGTGGGGGCCGGGAGGAGCAGGGGGGTGGATCCGGTGACGTCGAGGAGCCGGGTGATCTGCGCGCACGGGTGGTGCAGCCGCAGCCGGGCGTGCACCCGGCCGGCGCGCCGTGACGCCGACAGAAGGACGTCCAGGCCCCGGGTGTCGCAGGAACCGACCGTGGCCAGGTCGACGTCGATGACGGTGACGCCGTCGCGCAGACACTGCTCCAGTGCGGCCCGCAGCAGCGGCGCCGTGGCCGGTCCGATCTCACCGGCGAGCGTGACGAGTGTCCCCTCCCCGCGGTTCCGCCGGTGGATGTCCAACCGGGTAAGCACCATCACGCCTCCCCTCGACGGGGGCCCGGGGCGGTACGGACACGGGGTACGCCATGCCCTCGGTACCTCCACCGTACGTCGCCCGCGGCCGGAAGCGGAGGCGACCGGGGCGAGGATTCGACCGGTCCGTCGGTGCGGCGGACGACGCGGTTCCGGTGTTCCCGCGCCCCAGGCGGATCACCCGTTCGTCGCGGGAAACGCGCCGCCGGGACGTTCGCCGCCGATGATGTCCGAAGAGGGCAGGTGCGATTTCCCTGGCGAGGCGTCGATGCCGTTCAGGCGGTCCGGGGGTCGATGAGGTCCCTGTTCGCCGCTGTCGCGGATCGCCGTCTCTGGAGGCCGTTGTATGGGAAAGGTTCTTGGCGATGTCCTGGGATACGCGGCTGGTGTCCTGATCAGTCCGCTCCCGATCATCGCGATCATCCTGGTCCTGGCGACGCCCAGGGGCCGTCTCAGCGGGTCGGTGTTCGCGGTCGGCTGGCTGGTGGGGCTCTCGGCCCTGGGAGCGATCATGCTGGCGGTCGGCGGCTCGGGAGGTGCCTCGCACCACGCGCAGCCGGCCACCTGGGTGGGGGCTCTCAAGCTCGCGCTGGGAGTGCTGCTCGCCCTGTTCGGTGCCCGGCAGTGGCACCGGCGCCCCCGGGATGTCTCGCAGGCGCAGTTGCCGAAGTGGATGGCCGCGATCGACCGTTTCTCCCCCGTGAAGATCTTCGCCCTCGCCCTGGCACTGTCGGCGGCCAACATCAAGAACGCCGCGTTCACCATCGCCGCGAGCGCCTCGATCAGCTCGTCCGGCGTTCCCACCGGTCAGCAGATCGGGGCGCTGGCGCTGTTCGTGGTCATCGCCTCGCTGGGCATCCTGGCCCCTCTGGCGGTCTTCCTGGTCGCGGGTGAGCGCGCGAAGAGCACGCTCGCCGGCTGGAAGAACTGGGCCGCCCAGCACAACACCGCCGTGATGGCGGTGCTCTGCTTCGTGATCGGGCTGAAGCTGCTCGGGGACGGCATCGCCGTCCTCACCTGATGACGGTCCGGGCGGTCGCTCAGGCCACGCCGTGATCGCTTGTGGCCCACCAGGCACTGGGCGCTGCTGGAAACTCCTGCCGACCGTCACCACCGTAGGCGTTCCGCGGCGACGGCCGCTCGTCGAAGACACCCAGCCGGGCTCCGCCTGCGGCGGCGGTCGGCAGTGCGTGGGCGTCGAGGTCGGCCGTTCCGCCGTACGACGAGGTGCGCTTGGTCTGCCAAGGTGGTGCAATGGACGCAGCGCTGTGAGAACCGCCGGACGGCTGGGTGATCCTTCGGGCCCCCTCGGCGGAAGAAACGACGTCCAGGCGACCCGTCGTACTCGCCCTCGGACCGCCAGGGAACATGCCGCCGCTCCTTCCCGCGATGGCTCGCAGCACGGCGGCACGCGGCGGCCGGTGAGCTGACGTCGTTCTCCCGCTTCTCCCGCTCTGTCCCCGCGAGGCCCGGCCGACGAACCCGAGGAACCCGAGGAACGTACGGGAGTCACCATGGACCGCTATCCGCCCATCGCCGACCACGGTCTGATCGGTGACCTCCAGACCGCTGCTCTGGTCTCCTCCCGTGGCGTGATCGACTGGTTCGCGGCTCCCCGGTTCGACTCGCCGAGCGTCTTCGCCTCCCTGCTCGACCACGACCGGGGCGGATACTTCATGTTCGCCCCGCAGGACCGTGAGGCTGTCTGCAAACAGCTCTACTACCCGGACACAGCCGTGCTGGTGACGCGGTTCATGTCACCGGCCGGCGTCGGCGAGGTCCTTGACTGCATGCCACCCGACAAGGCCCTCGTACCGACAGACCGCCACGCCGTGGTGCGTCTCGTACGCGCCGTACGCGGTACCGTGCGCTTCTCTCTGGAGTGCCGGCCCCGGTTCGACTACGGGCGGGCCGCCCATGACCTCGATCTGACCGACGGGGCGGCCGTGTTCCGGGCACCGGCGCAGACCGGTTACCTCCAGGCCACGTTCCCCGTGCAGCGCGACGCGCGGGACGTTCGGGGCGAGATCACGCTCGAGGCCGGGCAGACGGCCGCCGCCGTCTTCACCGTCTGCGACACCGGCGGGGAGCCGCCGGCCCCCGTCACCCTGGAGGAACTGTCCGATCAGCTCGGCGCCGTCGGCGAATTCTGGCAGAGCTGGCTTCGTACCTCCCGCTATCGCGGCCGGTGGTCGGCCATGGTGAACCGCTCAGCCATCACCCTCAAGCTCCTCACCTACGCCCCGACGGGCGCACCGGTCGCCGCGGCCACCATGGGACTTCCCGAACAGGTCGGCGGCGAGCGCAACTGGGACTACCGGTACACGTGGGTCCGCGACGGTTCCCTCTCCGTACGGGCGCTGTTGGACCTGGGATTCGTCGACGAGGCGGCCCGGTTCACACGCTGGCTGGGCGACCGGATGCGTGACCGCGCCGACGCGTCGGGCGAACGTCTCCAGATCATGTACCGGGTGGACGGAAACCCCGACATCCCGGAGGAGACCCTCGACCACTTCGAGGGTTACCGCGGTTCCGCCCCGGTGCGGGCGGGGAACGCGGCGATGGACCAACTGCAACTCGACATCTACGGCGAGGTGCTCTATGCCCTGTCCGAGAGCCGGGGGGTGGGTACCCAGACCGGATACCACGGCTGGAAGGGGCTGGCCTCGACCCTGGACTGGCTCGCCGACACCTGGGACCGGCCGGACGAAGGCATCTGGGAAACCCGCGGAGGCCGCAAGGACTTCACCTACAGCCGAGTGATGTGCTGGGTCGCCTTCGACCGCGGACTGCGCCTGGCGCGGGAGTTCAGCCGTCCCGCCGACATCGCCGGCTGGACCGCCGCACGCGACGCCATCCTGGAACAGGTGATGGAACGGGGATGGAGCGACAAGGAGCAGGCCCTGGTCCAGCAGTACGGCGGCCACGTCCTCGACGCGTCGCTGCTGCTCATTCCCCGAGTCGGTTTTCTGGCGCCCATGAGCCCCGGCTGGCTGTCGACGCTCGACGCGATGGATCGCACCCTCGTCTCGGACAGCCTCGTCTATCGCTACGACCCGATGGCGTCTCCGGACGGACTGCGCGGCTCCGAGGGGACCTTCAGCCTCTGCACCTTCCTCTACGTCGACGCACTCGCCCGGGCCGGCCGCGTCCGACAGGCGCGTTACGCGTTCGAGAAGATGCAGACGTACGCCAACCATGTGGGCCTGTTCGCCGAGGAAATCGGCCCGAGCGGCGAACAGCTCGGCAATTTCCCCCAGGCCTTCACCCATCTCTCCCTCATCATGGCCGCCTCCACTCTCGACGACGCCCTCGACCGCGAGCAGGCGTGACACGGGCTCGGGCGCGGTCGTCCGATGCCGGCGCGCGTACCCGGCACCGGCCGCCGGCGGCCGTGCGGCGGACCTCCACACGGCTTAGGCTGGTGAGGGCCGAAGTCAGGTTCTCAGGCGGAGCGACACACGCAGATCGCCTTGCGCACGGTCGTCAGAACCGGCGTCTTCTTCCCGCAGTGCTCCTGCTTGTCCCCCGTGCTTCGCAGCCCGAACGGTGCTGCCCCAGAGCCTGCGGTTCTCCAGTCCCCGAGGTGGAGGTCGATCGGGATGAGAGTTGTCGTTGATCTTTCCCGCTGCGAAGGATATGCGCAATGCGCGTTCCTTGCTCCGGATGCCTTCCGGCTGCACGGCGAGGAAGCGCTGATGTATGACCCGCAGCCCGACGACGTCCAACGCGAGCAGGTGCTGCGCGCCGCCGCAGCGTGCCCGCTCCAGGCCATTCTGGTCGACCAGTTGGAGGGGTCCGGCGTGTCGGCGGGGGTGCCGCCGTCATGAGCAGTGCGGACACCTTGCAGGGGTTCAAGCGCGACGGCCGCGTCGTGATCGTCGGGGCCTCACTGGCGGGACTTCGCGCCGCGGAGGCTCTGCGTGACGAGGGGTTCACCGGAACCCTGACCATGATCGGTGACGAGTCGGCCGAACCCTACGACCGTCCCCCGCTGTCCAAGCAGGTGCTCACCGGATGGGTGCCGGCCGAGGGCACCGCGCTGCCGCGACGCCGTGACATCGGCGCGGAGTGGCTGCTGGGCGTGCCCGCCGACGGGTTGGACCTGGCGACCAACCACGTGCATCTCGCCGACGGCCGCCGGATTCCCTTCGACCGCATGCTGATCTCCACCGGTGTCCGTGCGCGGCCCTGGTTCGTCGAGGAGGAGGCGGCCCTGGACGGCGTGTTCGTGGTTCGCACCCGTGAGGACGCCGACGGCTTGCAGCGAGCGATCGCCGCCGGCCCCTCCCGCGTACTGGTCATCGGCGCGGGTTTCACCGGCTCCGAGATCGCCTCCATCTGCCGGGAGCGTGACATCCCGGTGACCGTCGCCGAACTCGCGCCGGCCCCGCTGGTCGGAGGACTCGGCGCCATGATCGGTGACATCGCGGCGGACATGCAGCGCGCCCACGGTGTCGATCTGCGCTGCGGTGTCAAGGTCACCCGGCTGGAGGGTGACGCGCAGGGGCGGTTTCGCCGCGCCCACTTCGACGACGGCAGCACCGTCGACGCCGACGTGGCCGTGGTGGCGCTCGGCGGCATCCGCAACACCGAGTGGCTACGCGATTCGGGACTGGCGGTGGGCGTATGGGGAGTCGCCTGCGACTCGGGATGCCGCGCCTTCGACGTCAACGGCCTGGTCACCGACGACATCTTCGTCGCCGGAGACGTGGCACGCTGCCCGAACCCGATCTACGAGTACCGGTTCATCTCGCTGGAACACTGGGCCAACGCCGTGGAGCAGGCCGAGGTCGCGGCGCACAACATGGTCAGCGCCCAGGCGGACCGCTGGCCGCACCTGTCCATCCCGGCGTTCTGGTCGATCCAGTTCGGCGTCAACATCAAGTCCGTCGGCGTACCGACCTACGCCGACGAAGTCGTCGTCACCCAGGGGTCCGTGCCCGACCGTCGCTTCGTCGCCGTCTACGGCTATCAGGGCCGCGTGACCGCGGCGGTCAGCTTCAACAACGCGAAGTGGCTGGACCACTACCGGCAGTTGATCGAGACCGCCGCGCCCTTCCCGCCTCCCTGCCCCACGCCCGACCAGCCCGCCGACGCGAAACCGGTCCCTGTCGACTTCCCCGGCCCCACTCTGCTCGCGCAGGGCGCCACGGTGGTCGTCACCGGCCACGACCCGGGCGAACGACGCGTCACCGCCATGCGGCAGCACCGGTAGGAGAGGAAGCAGGAGGGAAAGCGACATGACCACGATCGAGACGTCCGACATCCTGCCCCGAATCCTCGACTACTCCTCCCGGGCCGACCCGTACCCGCTCTACGCCGAACTGCGCAGGACACCGGTGGCCCCGCAGGAGGACGGCAGTTACGTCATCAGCACCTACCGGGAACTCACCGGCATACTGCACAATCCGCACCTGAGTTCCGACGTCCGCAATCTGTCCCACCCGATGGCCGCACTCGAGGGACGGACCGCGCCGTCGTTCATCAACCTCGACCCGCCCGAGCACGACCGCCTGAGGCGTATGGCGATGCGCCACTTCGGCCCACCGCACCGCCCGGGGCTGGTGGCCGGCATGGAAGGCGATCTGACCGCCATCGTCAGCGGACTGATCGACGACTTCGCGGACGAACAGCGAATCGACGTCGTCGACGACTTCGCCTACCCGTTCCCCGTCACCGTGATCTGCCACCTGCTCGGTGTGCCGCGCGAGGACGAGCCGCGCTTCCACGTGTGGGTCAACGCCATCATCGACTCGATCAACTACGACCCCAGGACCGACCCGAAGGAGAAACTGGACAACGGCTTGCAGGCCACCAAGGACCTGCGCCACTACCTGGGCGGGCTGCTGGAGCAACGCCACGGTCGGCCGGGCGACGACCTGCTGACACGACTGGCCAACGACGACGGGCCCGATGGGCGTATGACCGACGAGGAAATCGTCAGCACCGCGAACCTGCTGCTCATCGCCGGCCACGAGACCACCGTCAACCTCATCACCAACGGCATGCTGACGCTGCTGCGCAACCCCGAGGTGCTGCGACGCCTGCGCGCCGAACCGGATCTGGTCGTACCGCTGGTCGAGGAACTGCTGCGCTACGAGCCCCCCGTGCACATCATCCCGTGGCGGGCGGCGTACAGCGACATCACCGTCGGGGACACGGTCATCCCCAAGGGCTCGCAGATCATGCTCATGCTCGCCTCGGGCAGCCGCGATCCGCAACGCTTCGACCATCCCGACCGCTTCGACCCCGACCGCCAGGACAACCAGCACCTGGGGTTCGGCAGCGGCATCCACCTGTGCTTCGGTGGGCCGCTGGCCCGCCTGGAGACCCAGATCGCGTTGCGGGAGCTGGTACGCCGTCTCGACGGGCCCCGGCTGGTCGCCGACCCTCCGCCGTACCGGCCGAGCCCCGTCCTTCGCGGACCGATCCATCTGCACGTCGAGCAGGGCGGCTGACGGCGCAGGAGGCCGGACCCGCCGGCGTCGGTCCCCTGCGCCGCGGAAGCCGCCGGACGCGGTCCCGCGGGCCCGGGGGACACCGACCAAGGAGGCAGACCATCGTGAACTCCACCCCCGACGACGCACGTCCTCGGGACGTGATACCCGCGCACATCCTCAAGGGCCAGAAGGCACTGGTCACCGGCGCCAACTCCGGAATCGGCAAGGCGACGGCCATCGCCCTCGGCCGGGCCGGCGCCGACGTCGTCGTGAACTACGTGACCGGTCGCGAGGACGCCGAAAAAGTGGTCGAGGAGATCACCTCCCTCGGCGGGCGCGCCGCCGCCCACGAGGCGGACGTCTCCGACGAGGAGCAGGTCGTCGCCATGCTGGACCGGATGATCCAGGAGTTCGGCACGATCGACATCCTGGTCGCCAACGCCGGACTCCAGCGTGACGCCCCCTTCACCGAGATGTCCCTCTCCCAGTGGCAGAAGGTACTGGACGTCAACCTCACAGGTCAGTTCCTGTGCGCCCGGGAGGCGACGAAGGAGTTCCTGCGGCGCGGGGTCGTGCCGGAGGTGTCCAGCGCCGCCGGGAAGATCGTCTGCATGAGCTCCGTGCACCAGCTCATCCCCTGGGCAGGACACGTGAACTACGCCTCGTCCAAGGGCGGCCTGCTGATGATGATGCAGACCCTGGCGCAGGAACTGGCCCCGCAGAAGATCCGCGTGAACGCGGTGGCCCCGGGAGCCATCAGGACACCGATCAACCGCAGCGCCTGGGAGACGGCCGAGGCCCGCGAAGACCTGCTGCGGCTGATCCCCTACAGGCGCATCGGCGACCCCGAGGACATCGCCAACGCCGTCGTCGGTCTCTCCTCGGACCTCATGGACTACGTGGTGGGAACCACCCTCTACGTGGACGGCGGCATGACCCTCTTCCCCGGCTTCGCCACCGGCGGATGACCTTCAGGGAGCGGCGCCACCGGTTCGGGAACTCGCGGACGGGTCGGGGGCCGGAGCGGTGCCGGCGGCCGGAGCGGCGCCGGTGTCCAGGAACTCGCGGATCACGAAGGCGAGCAGGGTGAGCACCGCCGTCCAGATGACGACCGTCGTCGTCGGGTAGCTCCAGGTGAACAGGACGATCAGCGCGACGAGCAGAACGGCGACTCCGATCCCGCGCCTGAAGCGATGAACGAACCGCCCGACCGCACCCGGGCGAAGCCCCGCCGACCCGGCCACGTCGCGCAGGGCGGCGATGCTCCTGCGGCAGCCCGCACGGGTGAGAACGGCGGTCCGGGAGGGGCCGGCGAAGAAGGCGCCGACGGCGGTGAAGACGGCGACGGCGGCGAGTGCCCGGACCGCGCTGCGCAGGAACCTGACCAGAGCGTCGTACACGGCCCCGGCGGCTGCCTGGGACGTACCGGGCGGCAGATGGTCGAGGTAGACGTCGCGCGCGACGGTGAGGGCGATACCGAGGACCAGCATGGCGACGAACACCGCCAGCGCGGCCCCGATCAGCGCGTGCCGGCGGTTGCCCGCCATGTACACCCCGGCGGCGGCGACCAGCAGCGTGATGACGGGCAGCCAGCCGCCGAGAATCCCCAGCACGCGCAGGTACGTCTTGATCTTGCCGATGTCCTTCGAGGCGAACACCACGAAGTCCGTGTGGACGGCCGGGATCTTCGCAGCGGGCGAGAAACCGGCGCTGACCAGTCGGTCCTTCACCCGGGTGATGATCGGAGCGACGTCGATGGCGACCTGGTTGTCCTTCAGCGAGACCGCGCCTCCGGCGGCCTCGCCCGTCAGGGCCTTGTCCAGCGCCATGTGCGCCCTGCGGTTGCCGTCCACCCAGACCGTGTCGAAGGCGCCGCTCGTGACCACCCGCTGCACCGCGCTGCCGACCAGTTGCTTGAGACCGCTGGAGATCGGACCGTCCAGGTTGTTCAGCAACTGCGCCGCCCGCGGCGGAACCCCCTTCTGCGCGGCCGCGTCCGTCAGCTGCCTGACCACCCCGTCCACGTCGATCTGCGCCAGCACGACGGCGGTGACCCGGTTGGTGACCGCCTTCTGCACATCGGGATTCTCGGCCAGTGGTCCGACCGTTGCGACGTAGCGGTCGGTGTCCCGCACGATGCTGTTCGCCCACACCGCCACGACGGACAACAGCGACAGCAGCGCGGCGAAGAGGATCAGCAGGACCGAGCCGAGCGAGCGGAACCGGTGATGGCCCACCGTCCGCGGTGACCCGGCGTCCTCCAAGGCACTCAGCCGACGCCGCAGTTCATCCAGTTCACCGCGCTCCCCACCGGGGAAAGCGGCGCCGCCGTTGTCGCTCATGATCCCCAGATGATCCCTAGGACGGGGAACCCGCGAGTCGGGGGAAGCAGGCGGGTGAAAGCTGCTGTCGCACCGTGACGGACGCCAACCCGGCCATGTCGGAGGACATGGCCGGCCCGGATCGTGGAGGAGGGCCTGAAGTTCGTGGCCGCCTGCGCGGTGAACCCGGGTGTCGGGCGTAGGGTCGCCAGATGCCGCCCCGTCTGGTGACCAAGGGTGCGGCGCCTGCAACACCTGCTCCGCTCGATGCCTACGGTTGCTCGTACTGCTCGTCCGGGTGCGTATTTCATGCAGGTTCCAGACCAGGTGTCCAGGCTTGTCCGCAGGATGCGTCTCGTGAAGGTGAAAGAACATGCCGACGTACGCCACCTTGCTGGGCTGGACCGATCAAGGGGGTATCTACTGGACCGTCGGTCCATACGACCTTGTGGCCATCGTCGAGGCGCCGGACGACGAAACTGCCACCGCAGCATTCCTGCAACTCGGTGGAGTGGACAACGTACGGTGTCGTCGGGGTGCGGGTGCGGTGCCGATCGCCGCGCTGTCAGTCGTGGAGGTCGCCGAGCCAGCGCAGGGCGGTCAGGCTCGGCAGGAAGCAGTACTCGCCTCCTCGGGTGACGACGAACCGCGGCAGTGGGGTGAGGCGTCGGCGCAGCGGGCGGCGGGGGATGGTGTAGCCGGCGGACCCGTCGTGGGCTCCGGTGACGGGATCTTTGGCGTCGTTCGCGCCGAAGAAGACGCCGTCGTTCATCCATTGCGTCTGGACGAACTCGAACTGCCGCCCCAGGTGTGCTCCGACGAACGCGAACATGAGGCCGCGGTCGGCTCCGTCGTCCTCCAGCACTCCCTCGGGCAGCGGCGGGCCGTAGACGGCGCCGCGTCGGATCATGCGGTGCAGTCGTACCTCTCCTGCCACTGAGGCGTCGCGGGGGTTGGCGCGGCGGATGTGGCTGCCGCCGGGCGTCGTGAATCCCGCCGGATCGTCGGTCTTGTACAGGAAGGTGTTACGGCGGTGCGGGTCCGCGCCGAGTGCGGGATCGTCGGCGTGCGGCGCCAGCGCCAGGGGGGCACCGCTGCGCCAGCGTCCCAGGATCTTCGCGGCGATCAGTTCCTCGTCCTCGGGCCCGGTGGAGTTGTCCTTCAGGTAGCGCCGGAACTCGGCGACGTTCTGATGGAGCTTGCGGAAGACCGCGTAACTGCCGTTGCGGCCCAGCACGGTGGGCTGTGGGCTCTGCAGACCGCCGATCTCGTCCCGGTGGCCCAGGACGAACTCGCCGGCCTTCAGCGGCACTTCGAGCTGGTTGGATCCCGGGATCCCGCTGCCTTCGACGGCCGGATGGCTGACGCCGTCGCGATAGCCGAAATGCTCGGTCTCGGTGGGCAGCGCGTAGCAGTCCTGCCGCCATATCGTCGTCACCCCGGCGAGCCGGTCGTAAGCGGGGCGGGCGCGGTCGAGGGCCGCCTCCAGGCGCTCGGGGTCGGGCGCGACCGCGGTGAGCACCACATGGAGGCCGGGGCTGCCCAGCGGCGTTTCCCAGTGCTCCGGGCTGCTGTCGCCCACATCGCCCAGGGCCTTGGCGCGGGCGGCCATCCCCTGCCGGAACTCCCAGGCGAACGTGTCCAGTGAGGCGCGGGGTACCCCCAGCGCCTCCAGGCCGCGGCAGGTGACGGCCACACTCACCCAGGTCTCTCCCAAGGGGCTGACCGTGTCCGCCGCGGAGGTCACCGCCGTACTCGCGCGCCGCATCAGCTCCCGCCCGTGCGCCCGGTCGTCGATGCGGAAGGCGAGGTAGGTCGCCGCGTAAGGCGTCGGCCGGCCGCTGAGAACCCCGCGCTGGATGTCCGCGAGGTCCAACGTGTCCTCCGTGTGCACACTCACGGTCGACCTCCCGTGGCTCTACTTGGAGACGAGGTTGCGCCAGAAGTTCCGCAGGCTCTCGTCCCCGCCGAACAAGGAGCTGAAGATCGTCGAGTCCGCCAGCAGCAGATCGCCGGCGCGCTCGCCGCCGGAAGGCATCCACAGGAACATGTTGAACTCGGTGTTGCCGACTTCGGTGAACGGATGCGGCCTCGACATGTCGATCGGCTGCCTGGCCAGCACGTGGACGGTGCCCGGCTCGTCGGTCGTCACGTCGTAGTGCGGCAGGTGCATGTGGAAGTTGAAGTTCGTCACCCCGTCCAGCCAGTTCTTCGTATCCAGGTCCCGCACTGTGGACAGAGGAACGATCTGGTTGTTCTCGCGGGTCGCCGGGCGCAGGCCGTACCGGTTCATCACCGGTACTCCAAGGCCCCGCATCACGTCCCTCACGTAGGTGGCGAACCGCTGTTGGCGTGGCACCAGGGGATCGCCGTGATGGCGGTATTCCAGCTCCCGTACCGACGGATCGTCCGATGCGCCGACATCGTGGTGCGGGCCCAGGACGAGACGGGTGTCCTCCCGGGCCAGGAACGCCCGCAGGGCCTCGATCTCCCCGGGCTCGGCCTCCTGCCCGGTGACCGCGTGGTCCAGCCCGAACACGAACAGGACGTCCGTGTCGTCAAGCACCCGCTCGTCCAACGGGGTGAAGAAACCCGCCTGGTCGATGCGCTGGTACACCGGCACGGGATGCCCCGTGACCTCCTTGACGAAGTCCTGGAACGGCACCCAGGCCCAGAAGAACAGCTCCAGCGACCCGGCGACGCCCTGCTGGAACCGGTACGGGTCGGACCACTGCGGGTCCTCGTACGCCGGCCAGGCCGCCCGCCTGACCTCGGTCATCGTGGAGAACCGGTTGTCCAGCTCGGCCGGGTTGCGGCCGGCCTCGGCCGGATAGCTCCACGAGACGTAGATGCTCACCCGCCGCCCGCCAGGGGTGTACTCCCGCGGAATGTGCCTCTGGTTGTAGGTACGTGCGGTCCTGACCTCGCTCATTGCCACTCGTCTCACTACGTCCGACCGTCTGGTCGTCTCACTGCATCTGGTCGAGCATCTGCGACAGGGCGTTCTTGATCAGCAACGCCTTCTTGATCTCGTCCGCCGTCACGTACGGGTACTCGCCGTACTCGATGAAGCTCGGACAGTGGTGTTCCCGTACGAAGCGCACGAACGCCTCGGGGTTGGTCTGCCAGTCCTCGGGAAACCCTTCGAGGTTCTCGAAGGTGGTACTCACGCCCAACTTACTGAACAGCGCGACAGCGTCCTCGGTGTACTTGTCGAAGTCAGTGTCGAAGATCCCCTGATACAGGAAGCGCGTGTCGTCGTCGAAGAGAACCCAGCGCAGATAGTGCAGCTTCAACGGCGCGAGAAAGTGCGGATCCCGCTCCACTGCCTTGGCAAGGGTATGGCCGTGCTCCCGTATCGCGTCGGCCCTGCCCGGCTTGACGTTCGCGATGATGGTGAAGCCGTAGCAGGCCGGAGTTCTCGGAAAGACGGGGCCGTACTTCCCCTGTTCCAGGTGGTCGGTCTCCTTGGGGATGACGACTGCCTGAGGCTTGATCTCCATGTCCGTTCCCTTCCGCATCCGGAGGCCGGGACCGGTCCACCTACAGCGTTGCACTCGACGGCCGAGGGTGCCTGCCGAGCGGCCGGGGCTGATCAGCGCAATCGGGCGGCGCCGACGTCAGTGCGTGACGGCGACCTTGAGGAGCACGATGAGCAGCCCGAGCGTCAGGTTGACGGCCCCGGTCGTCACCACTGCGCGGCGGGAAGCTCCCGCGCGTACGGCGGCGACCGTGGACCAGCCGACATGACCGGCCAGCGCCACGCCCAGGGCCAGCCACAGCGCCCCTCTCGGGCCGATGCCCATCAGGGGGGTCACGGCGACCGCCACGGCCGGTGGGACGGCCGCCTCCACGATGGGCCACTCGGTCACGCACGCCCGCCGTATCTCCCTCGCGCTCACTGGCACGTACATGACCCGCGCCCCGAACAGCCGGGCGAACACGTGGGCCGCCCAGAACACCAACCCTGTGCCCAGCAGCAGGAGAACGAGTTCCAGCCGAGGGAGGGAACCGAGCGAGCCGGTTCCCGCCCCCACCACGACCGAGGCCGCGAGCAGCGAGCCGTACACGGCACCCGTGTAATCGCGCCGCTCCGCGGCATCCGCGTGCGGCATGGGCGGCCTTTGCGTGGGAGGCCGATCTTCCATGATCCCAGTGTGGTCACTTGTGTGGTGCGCCGCACGGCCACAGGCCGTCGTCGCGGTCAACGTCGTGCGGCGTCGTCTGTGCAGGTCAGCTGTGCGGTCGAGCTGGCCTGCGGTGATGGACACCTCAGCCTCTGACGGGGCTCCCCTCCCGGACTGACGGGGCTCCCCTCCCGGACTGACGGGGCTCCCCTCCCGGACTGGCGAGACGGCGGCCCGCCTCCCGAGCGGCCCGCCGGACGTCCTTGAGCTCACCCATCTCCGCGAGATCATCGGCGCCCAGGATCAGCTGCCCGTAGCAGCCCTTGTACTGCGGCTTCAGGGCGGTCCGCACCAGCGACTCAAGTCGATCGACCAGCTTCTCGTGCCGACGCCGGGCCGGCTCGTCCGTGGCAGGCATGTCGCAGCTGCCCACCTCTGCCCGCAGCCCGTGTGTGCCACATATGTGCTGCGAGTACGAAGGCCCTCCCATCCGTCGGACGGAAGGGCCTCGACCTGGTGTTTCTCTGTGCCCCCGGCAGGATCCCCGGGCCGTGCGGCCTGCTCCGCGCTCAGGACACCGAAGGTTCCCGGGGCCCCGCGGCTGTTCCAGTCCGTTGCCGTCCGGAGGCGTTGATGTCATCCGCTGATGTCACTTCGCGGAGCGTCGACGCGTTGCCAGTCGTCGCAGCCTACGGCGGCGCTGTCCCGCTGCGCGCTGCCGAGCTCTCACTATGGCGACTGTCTGAGGATCGCTGATTAGGTCGTAGCCGTGCATCAGGAGCGCGTCGTCATCCTCGGCGAGTAGGGACCGCAACGTGTCGATGCGACGCTCAGGGCTGGTGAGTAGCCGCTTCGACTCCAGCCAAGCGGTTAGACCACCATCGTCTTCCAGCCCGGGACCACCGGAGTCAGCCGGCCCGGCGCCGTCGTGTCAGCCAATCGAGTCGCCCTTGACAGGAGTGGGTGCTACCGCCTCCGGGTCGCTCCCAAGGAACCGCAAAGCCTCCTCGCGGACGGCAGCGTCCTCGTCGGCTGTAAGTGCCTCTAGCTGCTGCACGAACTGGTCCCGCCGGCCATCGGCGATCATCCAGCTTTGATGGTTGTACACTTCGCCGTCGAGCTGGTCAGCGGTGTCGCACGCCCCAGCCCGGGACAGCGTCGCAAGAACGATACGCAGACCAACCAAATCCCGTCGTTGCAGCAGTGCCTCCGCCGTTTCCTGCGTGACTCCAGTGTCGTGAGGGTCCAAAAGAAGCCGTTCAAGGACCGGCTCGACTTCTTCTTGGCCTGCAATCGCCGCAAGCTGCCTGCCTGCGGCAGCTCTGCAAGACCATGACTTTGACTCGGCGTCGCGGAGAGCTGCCCTCAATCCGTCTGCCCTTTGCTCCTGGCGCACGCGGCCATGTTGCCTTCCCCTGGGCCGCGTGCCTACTTCGTTTCCAAGGCCGACTCTGGATGGTGCCGGGCCAGAGTCCCCCAACCTCAGCACTCCCAGCGTTCACTGTCGTCACAGGCCCGTCACTGATCGCTCTTGGACGGCCCACAGACGGCCCAGGACAGAGCGCTGCCGCGCTGCCGCAGGGCGCCTCGGGGGGCTAGTACCGCGCCCACTGTCGCAGCTTCCTGATGACACGATCCTTGTGGATGCGGGTTGCCGAGATTTCGCCTGGACTCGTCATGAACGCCGTGAGGGGGGTCCATCGGTTACGTCCGCTGCGAGCCGTCCACCTCACCGCGGGTAAGTCCGTGATCTCCACGATGCGCTCTCGATCGATTACCCGGGTGCGCAGGTAGCCACGGATCACCAACCGCGAGTGTTCACATGTCACGCCGAGTCGATAGCCCCGCACCGCCAGGACAGCGAACCCGATCACGGCCAGACCCGCCGCAAGCCGCGCGGCGCCGGTATCGGCTTGCGTCGCGTACGCAACGCAGGCAACCGCCGGAACGGCTCCGAGGCCGCTGTTGGCCAGACGATTCAACGTGGTCGGCGATTGCTCCATACGGTTCCTCGTGTGGTCACGTCTGCCGGCGCAGCCTACAGTCGACGGTCCGCTCGACATCATGAGCACCAGTTTGGAAGATCGCGTACGTGGATGCCGGATGAACTGGCAACACGCTGACCAGGGAGCCAGCGTCGTTGTGACTCTGGCGCCCCGTTGTTCCCCATCACCATGGACGTGTACACGCACGTCGTGCAGGACACTCAGCGCGAGGCCATGAGCCACATGGACCGTCTGTTGCGAAGGAGGCGCCCCGATCGTGGGTGACCGCCCCCGTTGATGTCAGAAGCAGATGTCAAAGGCCCCGGACCAGGATCGGTCCGGGGCCTTTGCCCTTGTGCCCCCGGCAGGATTCGAACCTGCGACACCCGCTTTAGGAGAGCGGTGCTCTATCCCCTGAGCTACGAAGGCGTGGGTGGGCGTCCTGGCGGGCGCTCGGTCCACAGGGTACCGGATCAGGACGGGGGGACGTGGGTGAAGCGGGATGCGGTGTGGAGGTCCTGCTGGATGTGGTCCGCCGTCGCGTGGAGGGCGGGGAGGAGGTCGTGGACGCAGTCCCGCAGGGTGCGGCGGGCCGCGTGGGTGGAGATGTTCACGGCGGCCACCGTCCGGCCCGTGCGGTCCCGTACCGGTACGGCGATGGACCGCAGGCCCGATTCCAGTTCCTCGTCGACCAGGGCGTAGCCCTGGGACCGGATCTCGGCGAGCGCGGGTGGCGGGGGGTCGGCGGTGTCCGCCAGGAGGACGCGGCCCAAAGAGGTCGCGGTGGCCGGCAGCCGTGCGCCCACGGTGATCCGTACGGTCAGGACCCGGCTCGCGCCCGCCCCCGCCGTGTACTGGATCTCCTTGCCGTCGCTGGTCAGCACCGCCAGTGCCGTCGGCTCCCGCACCGCGCTCGCCAGGGCCCGCAGGTGCGGTTCGGCCAGGCGGGGGAGTGACGTCCGGGACAGCGGTGGGAAGCCGAGGTCCAGGACGCGCGGGGTGAGGGTGAAAGTGCGGTCGGGATGTGCCGCCACCAGGCCCAGGTGCTCGTGGGTGAGCAGTGCCCGGCGCGCGGTGGCCCTGGACAGGCCCGTGGCCCGGGCCACCTCCGTCAGGGGCAGCGCCGAGCGGCCCTCGCCGAACGCCGTCAGTACGGTCAGTCCCCGGGCCAGCGACTCCACGAAGTCCCGGCCCAGCTCATGCTTGGACGCCGTGGTCCAGGTCGCGAGGCCGGCGGGTCCCGGGCCGGGCTCGGGTGGGGGTGCGGTGCGCAGGTCCGTCTCCATCGCCTTCACCGCCGTACGCAGCCGGGGCAGCAGGCTGGTGCGCAGGTCCGCCGCGGAGTGCCGGCTGGTGTGGCTGACCACGCTCGCCACGCAGGCCATGCGGCCGGTACCGGGGTCCCGTACCGGTACGGACACCGCGACCAGGCCCGGCTCGATCAGCTGGTCGTCCACGGCCCAGCCGTCCCGGCGCGCCCGCTCCACCAGTTCCGGGAAGGAGTTCGTGGAGGAGTTCGTGGAGGAGTCTGTGGAGGAGTTCGTGAAGGCGGAGGCGCCAGCGGGTTTCGCTCTCGGGGGGACGGCGGGGAAGGACGCGTCGTGTACGTCGTCGGTACGGCGTTCCCGCCAGCGCGTCCAGGTCGGTTCCGTCCACTCGGTCGCGAACAGCGCGCCAGGCGCTGTCCGTTCGGCCGGCAACAGGTCGCCGATGCGGAAGCTGACGGACAGCGCGCGGCGGCGGGTGGCCTGGTGGATGAAGCGGATGCCGTCGAGGTCGGAGACCGCGAGCGACACCGACTCGTCCAACTCGTCGGCGAGGGCGTCGGCGCGCGCGTCGAGCAGCGCGGGCAGGCGCAGGGCGGCCAGGTAGGCGTTGCCCAGCTCCATCACGCGCGGGGTGAGGACGACGTCCCGGCCGTCGAGGCGGACGTAGCCCATGCGGCCGAGGGTGGCGGTGATCCGGTCCACCGTGGAGCGGGCGAGGCCGGTGGCCCGCTCCAGCGCGCTCGGGCTCAGCGCGCCGCCCGCCTCGGTGAGCCGCCGTAGCACCGCGACTCCGCGCACCAACGGTCCGACCGCCTCCACCGGTGTCCCGGCCCCGGCGCGGGCATCGGCATCCACTGCGGTCATGGCGGGCATCGTCTCTCCGGTACGGCATCCCATCGGGGCACGCCTACGGTAAACCCCGACCGGCACGCAGCGAGCCCGGCAAGCACCGGCGGGTGAGCGCCGGGCCGGCCCGCCCACGTCAACTCAGCCCCCACCCTCAAGCCCGCGCGCCCACCCTCAAGCCCGCGCGCCCACTCTCAAGCCCGCGCCCCCACCCACAAGGCCGCACCCTGCCCCAACGTCCCACCGCCACGCCCCGTCCTCAAGCCCGCGCCCCCGCCCCCTCCCCCCTCGTGATCCGCACCCGGTAGTTGCCCTCCTCGTCCGTGTTCAGGATCTTTACGGTGATGCCGTGGCCGGGGTCCTTGAAGGTCTCGCCGGGGGTGAAGGGGGCGTCGGAGAGTTCGGCGTGGACGTTGGGGCTGCGGGTGCAGCCGCCGCTGTCGCGGTGGCTGTCGTAGACGGTGACCGGGCCGCGGCCGGTGTCGACGGTGCCGTCGACCTTGTAGATGAGCACGCCCGGGCCGCACACCGTCTCGTCGTTGCCGCCCTGCGCGCGGACCTCCAGCGCGTAGGTGCTGCGCGCGGTGGCCGGCACCAGGATCAGCTTTCCGCCGCCCGGCCTGTACAGCGGGGACAGGGTGTACTCGGCACTGCCCCGCGCCGCCGCGCAGCCGACCTGGCCGCCGTCCAGCCAGCCCAGCTTCCACTTGTGCCAGCCGAGCAGGTCGTTGTTGGCGCCCCAGTCCTCGCTCATGATGTCCCAGTGCCCGACCGCGCCCCCGCCCTCCTGCGTGTACAGGTCGGGCAGGCCGAAGGTGTGGCCGTTCTCGTGCGGCAGCACCCGGTAGCCGGTGCGGGAGTAGGAGCCGGAGCCGTCGTCCTGGCGGGAGTAGACGAAGGAGGCGTTGGCGATGCGGACGCCGTCGGCGACCGGGGCCTCGTCGTTGCCGGCGAAGGTCACGGACAGCACGGTGTCCAGGGCGGAGGGGCCGGCGTTCGGGGTGATGAGCACGTTCAGCAGGTCGTAGTCGCGGAAGTCCACCGTCGGGTCGGCGGCGGCCACGATGTCCTGCACCAGGTTCCGGTAGCCGGGGTCGAAGGGCGCGCCGCGCTCTATGCCGTAGGCCTGGAAACGTTTCGGCATGCGCAGCCAGTTGGTGACCGGGGTCTCGGGGCGGTAGTCGAGACGGCCGTACGACGCGGTGCGGAACCACTCCTGGGTCTGCGGGAAGAACTCGTGGAAGCGGTCCATCGCGCTGCCCGGCCCGGGCGCGTCGGGGAAGTCCACCATCAGCGTCAGGGCGTGGACGGTGCCAGTGGAGCGGGAGTAGCCGGACGGGGTGGGCAGGCCCTCGGTCATCTGCACGTCCAGGCCGCCACGGATCATGCAGGGTACGAGCGCGGAGGAGCGGGCCAGGTTGATGGGCCCGGCGGCGGAGGCGGGCGCCGTCAGGTTGCCGTTCCCGGCCGAGGTGCTGACCGTGAGGGTCAGTGCGGTCACCATCGACAGGGCGGCAACCCGGCGCGGGCGTATGCGGCGGCGGGAGCGGGGCTGCGGCTGCGGCTGCATGCAGGGACCTTTCGCGCCACGGCAGCCGCCGGTCTCCGGCTGCACCCTTGCGCTCACCCTGTGTCGGCGGGGCGGTGGGCGCGCGCTGGAGGAGACCGACCGTGGGAAAGCGGGGCCGCAGCGGGGTGAATCCCGGCGGGTGGTGATTGTGTCTCAGGTCACACGGATTCTTTCGGCGGGCGGGAAATAACCGGGGATGGTTTCCCCGTTTAGCCCTGTGTCCGACCGAAACGGGGACCGGTTCCCCGGATCGCGGCCCGGCAGCGACCGCTCACCGTCGAGTGCTCGTCACCGAGTCGCCGGACAGCAGGCACCAAATGCACTACAAGCACCGCGAGCACCGATGCACCGCTGGGCACCAACGCACCTGTGCACCAGCACCGATGTGCACCAACGCACGCACCGCTGTGCACCACCGCGCACCACCCCAACGACCCAAGGAGTCACCGTGTCCGCCACGACCGCCCCCTCCGTGCGCAAGGCGCCCCGGCCGCGCGCCGACGCCCTGCGCAACCGGGAGCGGATCGTCACCGCCGCCCGGGAGATGTTCGTCGAGCACGGCCCGGACGTGCCGCTGGACGAGATCGCCCGCCGGGCCGGCGTCGGCAACGCCACGGTGTACCGCAACTTCCCCGACCGCGACGCCCTCGTCCGCGAGGTCGTCTGCTCCGTCATGGACCGCACGGCCGAGGCGGCCGAACTGGCCCTCGCGGAGACCGGGGACGCCTTCGCCGCCCTGGAGCGCTTCGTGCACACCGCCGCCGACGAGCGGATCAGCGCGATGTGCCCCATGGTGTCCAGCACCTTCGACCAGCACCACCCCGACCTGGAGGCCTCCCGCGAGCGCGTCGAGCAGCTCGTCGAGGAGGTCATGGGCCGGGCCAAGGCGGCCGGGCAGCTCCGGCCGGACGTCGGCGTCGGCGATCTGATGATCGTCGTGTCCCAGCTGAGCCGGCCCCCGGCCGGCACGGACTGCATGCGCGGCGACCGCTTCGTCCACCGTCATCTACAGCTGTTCCTCGACGGTCTGCGGGCCCCGGCCCGCTCCCCCTTGCCGGGCCGGGCCGTGAGCATCAAGGAGCTGCGCGACTCCTGACCGACGACTGACCGATCAGTTCGGCCTCCGCACCCAGTCCACCCTCCGAAGCACGGCCTCTTCATCTTTCCGCCGTACTCCGTTTTCTCGTCATTTTTCCGTCACCTCTTTCGTCACCTTTTCCTTCACGAAGTCCTGAAACACGAAGTCCTGAAACACGAAGTCCTGCGACACGAAGTCCTGCAACCGAAGTCCTGAAAACTTCTCCGTCACGAAGTCCCGAAGTGGGTATCTCCATGTCCGAAGCAGCCCTCAAGGCTCCCGGCGCCGCCGCTCCGAGCGGTGACGCCAACCGCTGGAAAGCGCTCGTGTTCATCGCGCTCGCCCAGCTGATGGTCGTCCTCGACGCCACCATCGTGAACATCGCCCTTCCCTCCGCCCAGACCGACCTGGGCATATCCGACGGCAACCGGCAGTGGGTCGTCACGGCCTACGCCCTCGCCTTCGGTGGTCTGCTGCTCTTCGGCGGCCGGATCGCCGACCTGTGGGGCCGCAAGCGCGCCTTCGTGCTCGGCCTCGCCGGCTTCGCCGCCGCCTCCGCGCTCGGCGGTGCCGCCACCACCGGCACGATGATGTTCGGCGCCCGCGCCCTCCAGGGCGTCTTCGGCGCGCTGCTCGCCCCCGCCGCGCTGTCCCTGCTCGCGGTGATGTTCACCGACGCCAAGGAGCGCGCCAAGGCGTTCGGCATCTACGGCGCCATCGCGGGCGGCGGCGGTGCCGTCGGCCTGATCCTCGGCGGCTTCCTCACCGAGTACCTGGACTGGCGCTGGACCTTCTTCGTGAACGTCCCGTTCGCCGTGGTCGCCGCGGCCGGCGCCTACTTCGTCATCCGTGAGCCGGAGGGCGGCCGGAACCGCAACCCGCTCGACATCCCGGGCGTCCTGCTGTCCACCCTCGGCCTGGTCGCGCTCGTCTACGGCTTCACCCGCGCCGAGTCCGACGGCTGGGGCGACGCGGTGACCGTGTCGATGTTCGTCGCGTCCGTGGTGCTGCTGGTCGCGTTCGCGGTCGTCGAGGCGAAGGTCAAGGCCCCGCTGCTGCCGCTGCGCGTGGTGACCGACCGCAACCGCGGCGGCATCTACCTCTCGCTCGGCCTCGCGATCATCGGCATGTTCGGCCTGTTCCTCTTCCTGACCTACTACCTCCAGGTCGTGAAGGGCTACTCGCCGGTCAAGACCGGCTTCGCCTTCCTGCCGATGGTGGCCGGCATGATCACCGGCTCGACCCAGATCGGCACCCGGCTGATGACCCGCGTCCCGGCCCGCCTGCTGATGGGCCCCGGCTTCTTCGTCGCCGCTCTCGGCATGCTGCTGCTGACCCAGCTGGAGATCGACTCCTCCTACGCCGCCCTGCTGCTGCCCGCGATGGTGCTGCTCGGCCTCGGCATGGGTACGGCGTTCATGCCGGCGATGTCCCTGGCCACCCAGGGTGTCGAGCCCCGGGACGCCGGTGTCGCCTCCGCGATGGTCAACACCTCGCAGCAGGTCGGCGGCGCGATCGGCACCGCCCTGCTGAACACCATCGCCGCCTCGGCGACGACCTCGTACATCAAGGACCACATCGCCGGTGCCGCCGCCAAGCCGCAGCAGGAGCTGGTGAAGCTCCAGGGGCAGGTGCACGGCTACAGCACCGCGATCTGGTTCGCCGTCGGCATTCTGGCGGTCGCCGCCCTGATCGCGTTCACCTTCGTCAACGCGGGCCGTCCCGGTTCCACCCCGGTGGCCTCCGGCGAGGGTGCCGAGGACGAGCTGCCGGTCCCGGTGGTGGCCCACTGACCGGCCGTACGGTCCGACCAGCCCTGCGCTGATCTGGACCGGCCCTGCGCTGATCCAGACCGGCCCCGCGCTGATCTAGCGGAGCCAGGGCAGGTCCGCACCCGCTTCGTTGGGCTGGAGGCCCTCGGCGACGATCTCCATGATCTCGCCGAGGGCCTTCTGCTGTTCCGGGCTCAGCCGGTCGAACAGCGCCTGTCGTACGGCGGTCACATGGCCGGGCGCGGTGCGCCGCAGCACCTCGTAGCCCTCGTCGGTGAGGACGGCGAACTGGCCGCGCTTGTCGGAGGGACAGTCCTCACGGCGTACCCAGCCGTTCTTCTCCAGCCGGGCGATCGCGTGCGAGAGCCGGGAGCGGGTGATCTTGGCCTTCATCGCCAGCTCGGTCATCCGCAGCCGGCGGCGCGGCGCCTCGGCGAGGCCGACGAGGAGGCCGTAGTAGATGTGCGGCATGCCGGCGTCGCGCTGCAACTGCCGGTCGAGGTGGTCCTCCAGCAGGGTGGTGGCGTGCAGATAGGCGCGCCAGATGCGCTGTTCCTCGTCGGTGAGCCAGCGGTGCCGTGCGGCGGCGGAGTCCGGTGCCGTGTTCATATCTCCCACTGTACGAGCCAGCTCCTTGAAACTTGAACAAGTCGCGCGTAGAGTTTCCGTGAGAGCTTGAGAGTTAAAGTATCCGGATCACTGGGAGCCGCCGCGATGTCCGCCACCGCCCAGGAGCGCATGCCCGCCCTGTACCTCAGTCATGGCGCCCCGCCGCTCGCCGACGACCCCGTCTGGCCCGGCCAGCTCGCCGCCTGGTCCGCCGGCCTGCCCCGGCCCAAGGCGATCCTCATGGTCTCCGCGCACTGGGAGGAGGCCCCGCTCGCCCTCGGCGCGGTGGAGACCGTCCCGCTCGTCTACGACTTCTGGGGCTTCCCGGAGCACTACTACCGGGTCCAGTACGCCGCCCCCGGCGCCCCCGCGCTCGCCGAGTCCGTCCGCAAGCTGCTGCGCGCCCCCGGCATCCCCGTCCAGGACATTCCCGACCGGGGTCTCGACCACGGCGCCTACGTCCCCCTCGTCGAGATGTTCCCGGCCGCCGACATCCCCGTCCTCCAGATCTCCCTGCCCACCCTCGACCCGGTGCGCCTGATGGACATCGGCCGCAAGCTCGCCCCCTTGCGCGACGAGGGCGTGCTGATCGTCGGCTCCGGCTTCTTCACCCACAACCTCGCCGCCCTGCGGTACGCCGACCGGGGCGTGCCGAGCTGGTCGTCCGAGTTCGACGACTGGGGGCGGCGGGCCCTGGAGGCCCGCGACTGGGACGCCCTGCTCGACTTCCTGGACAAGGCCCCGGCCGGCCGCTACGCCCACCCGCGCACCGAGCACTTCGCCCCGCTCTTCGTGACCATGGGCGCGGCGGAGGCGGGCGGTGAGCTGGACGCGCAGAAGTCGGTGATCGACGGCTTCTGGATGGGAATGGCGAAGCGGTCGGTGCAGTTCGGATGAGGGTGAGGAGTTCGGCCGAGCCGCGACGGTTCGGCTGAGTTACGACGGTTCGGCTCAGCTGTGACGGTTCGGCTCGGCTGTGACGGTTCGGCTCGGCTGGAGGGGTTTCTCGTACCAGGCCACGTCCCAGTAGCGGCCGAACTTGCGGCCGACCTCGTGGTACGTGCCGACGTACCCGAAGCCGAAGCGCTCGTGGAGCCGGGTGGAGGGCTCGTTGGGCTGGGCGATGCCCGCGTAGGCGCGGTGCACGTCCTCCCCGGCCAGGGCGTCGAAGAGGGCGCCGTAGAGCAGCGTGCCGATCCCGCGTCGGCCGGCATGCGGGGCGACGTACACCGAGGTCTCCACGGACGTCACGTACGCCGGCTTCGGCCGGTAAGGGCTGGATGTGGCGTACCCCAGAATCTCCTGTGACTCCGCGTCCGTGGCAACCATCAGCCGGTGCGGGCCGTCTTCCGGGTGGGAGAGCAGCCAAGGGCGGCGCTCTTCCGGAGTGAAGATGGCGGTATCGAATGTGATGGCCGTCTCACGCACGTAGTGGTTGTAGATCGCCGTGAGGGCTTCGAGGTCCGCCTCGGCCCCCGGCCTGACCTGCGCTTCCGTGCGTTCCGACGGCATCTCGCCTCCCCGGGTGGCGGACAGGGTACTGCATGATCAGAAAAATTGGGGGGCGGGTTGGGAATTCTGTCCGGATTCCAGTCGTTGTTTCCCACGGATGCAGGGCACTCGGAGAGAGTCTCGGAGCGAGTGAGCGAGTGAGCCAGTCCCAGAGACTGCCCCCTTCAGTGCCGAGCGTTCACCAGGACCACCCGCCAGCCCACCATCGCAAGGGAGCACGCATGGCAACCCGTGCCGTCGCCCGTCGTCAGTCCGCCACCGGCGAGACGGCCGACTCGGCAAGCAGTGTTCGCGCTCATGGCGGCGAGATCGCAGACCGCGACCTGGTCGGCATGTACCTCGACGAGATCGCGCGTACGCCGCTGCTCGACGCCGCCAAGGAGGTCGAGCTGTCCCAGACCATCGAGGCGGGTGTGTTCGCGCAGCAGGTTCTCGACGGCGAGGAGGAGTCCAAGACGGACGCCACCCGCGAGGAGCTGGAGGCCCTGGTAGCCGCCGGTGAGCGCGCCAAGGACGTCTTCATCCGCTCCAACCTCCGCCTGGTCGTCGCGGTCGCCCGGCGCTACCCGCGCAGCGGTCTGCCCCTGCTCGACCTGATCCAGGAGGGCAACGCCGGCCTGGTGCGCGCCGTCGAGAAGTTCGACTACCGCAAGGGCTTCAAGTTCTCGACGTACGCCACCTGGTGGATCCGCCAGGCCATCACCCGCTCCATCGCCGACCAGTCCCGCACCATCCGGCTCCCCGTCCACCTGGTGGAGGAGCTGGGCCGCATCCGCCGTGTGCAGCGCGAGTTCAACCGTGAGCACGGCCGCGAGCCGGAGCCGGCCGAGATCGCCGCGGAGCTGGGCTCGACGCCGGAGCGTGTCACGGACGTCCTGGACTGGTCCCGCGACCCGGTCTCGCTGAACATGTCGGTGGACGACGAGGGCGAGACCCAGTTCGGCGACCTGCTGGAGGACACCTCGGCGGTCTCGCCCGAGCAGTCCGTCCTGACCCTGCTGCGCAGCGAGGAGCTGGACGACCTGATCGGCCGCCTGGACCAGCGCACGGCCTCCATCATCAAGATGCGGTACGGCATCGAGGACGGCCGCGAGCGCACCCTGACGGAGGTCGGCAAGGAGCACGGGCTCACCCGTGAGCGCATCCGGCAGATCGAGAAGCACGCCCTGCTGGAGCTGAAGAAGCTGGCCCACCAGACCGGCTTCGACGCGGCGGCGTGACGCAGGGGGTGTACGGGGCGTACGCCCGGTGGCGAAAGACGGCGCAAACATGGCGTGGTCCCATCGCTTCAACCGCTGGGCCCGAGGGAACAACCCTTCCGGGCCCACGGAGCGGGCCCCGGGAACCGCACTCCCCACCCACACCGCACACCCCCGGCCGACCCCACACGGCCGGCCCACGTGAACCACGTCCCGACGCAATCCCCCCCCGGCGCCGGGACCTTCCGAGCCGGGCTTCGGCGCCTATCCCCCCCCGGGCGCCGGAGTCCGGCTTTTTTCTTGCCCGGCCTCTGCCGCGCTTTTGGTGGGAACAGGCGCTGACGTGCTGGAAAGGCGGCCCACCCCGTACCTGAACCCCGGGGTGGACCGCCGGATGGCAGATTCTGCCACACGGGCATAGCCTGCCGGGATGAGCACCACCCCCAGCGCCGCCCACCAGCCGTTTTCCGCCTCCGCACCGGTGTCCCTCACCGAACGCCGGAAGGCCGAGACCCGGATGGAGATCGCCCGGGCGGCGGCAGCCCTCTTCGTCCAGCAAGGACTGCGGGCCACCCGCGCCGAGGACATCGCCCAGGCCGCGGGCATCGCACCGCGCACGTTCTACCGATATTTCGCCACCAAGGAAGAGGCGGTGGCCCCCCTCTACGCGGCCGGCGCCCAGCGCTGGATCGAGGCGGTCCGTACGGCCCCGGCCCGGCTGACCCTCCCCGAGGCCCTGGAGCACGCCGTCCACCACACCCTCACCCCCGGCCTCGGCGTCTCGGCCGCGTCCTGGGAGTGGCTCCGCACCCTGATCCGCCTCGCCGACACCAGCCCGGCCCTGCGCAAGGTGTGGGCAGAGGTGTGCCAGACGTCGGAGGGAGCGCTGGGGGCGATCCTGGTGGAGCGAGCGGAGTCGGCGGGGCGAGACGCTTTGCTGACTCCGCACCTCCGCTTCGCCGCGGCCGTGGCCGGTGCCGCCGTGCGCGTGGCCGTGGAGTCCTGGGCCGCCACGACGACCCCGTCCACCGGCCCGGACGGTCCGGCGGCCCTGGCCCTGCACAACCTGCGCGCGCTGCGGGACTTCGAGTGGAGCGAGCCCGAGATCCCGGGTGGGAAACGGTGAGGCGGCGCGGGGACGGGTAACGGTGACGTGGCGCAGGCGGCGGGGAACGGTGACGCGGCCCGGGGGCGGGGAACGGTGACGCGGCGCGGGGACGGGTAACGGTGACGTGGCGCAGGCGGCGGGTAACGGTGACGTGGCGCAGGCGGCGGGGAACGGTGACGCGGCCCGGGGACGGGTAACGGTGACGTGGCGCAGGGGGCGATGCGGTGGTCCGGGGGCCGGTGAGAGGCCCTACGCCCTCCCGTCGGCATCGGCCGCTCTGGCCAACCGGCCCCCCAACTCCCGTACGCACTCCACCAGTTCCGCCGGTCCGCGCACCGTGAACTCGCAGTCGGCCATCGCCAGCCGCACCGCCAGCCACTCCATGGGATCGCCGGTGGTGCCCCGCAGGACGCAACCGCCCGTGCCGTCGTCCTCGGGCACCCCGAGCCACTTCGGCAGGCGCCCGGACACCCGCTCCGTCCGGGCGGCGAACCGCACCTCGAACGCGTACGTCTCCTGCCGCCGGTGGATCGACTGCCGCAGAAACTCGGCGGCGCTCCCCGTCGGCAACTCCCGGGGCGCGAACCGGACTCCGGTCGCGAACGGCTCGCTCACCCGGTCGACCCGGAAGGTGCGCCAGTCCGCCCGGTCGAGGTCGTACGCCACCAGGTACCAGCGGCGGCCCGTCGACACCAGCCGGTGGGGCTCGGTCAGCCGCCGGGAGGCGCTGCCGTCCTTGTCGCGGTAGGCGAACCGCAGCCGCTCCCGCCCCGCCACCGTCGACGCCATCACGGTCAGCGTCTCCGGCGCGATGCTCGGCCCGTCCCCGCTGGTCAGCGGCGTGGTCGCCTCCTGGAGCGTGGACACCCGGTGGCGCAGCCGGGAGGGCAGCACCTGCTCCAGCTTGGCCAGGGCCCGTACGGACGCCTCGTCCACCCCCTCCACGGCGTGTCCGGCGCCGGCCCGCAGCCCCACCGCGATGGCGACCGCCTCCTCGTCGTCCAGCACCAGCGGCGGCATCGCCTTGCCCGCGACCAGCCGGTACCCGCCGTCCGCGCCCTTCGTCGCCTGCACCGGATAACCCAGCCCCCGCAGCCGGTCGACGTCCCGCCGCACGGTCCGCCGCGACACCCCGAGCCGCTCGGCCAGCTCACCACCGGGCCACTCACGGGGCGTCTGGAGGAGGGAGAGGAGCTGAAGCAGCCGGGCTGGAGTGTCGGTCGTCATGCAGCCGAGCATGCCGCAGAAGTAGGACACGATCCGACCTAATGCGGTCCTACGGTCTCTCCATGACCCCGAACGACAGCAACACCGCACAGGGGCGCGGGGAACTGCGCGCACCGACCGCCGACCGCGCCCGCTGGCTCGCCCTGGCCATCGTCATGACCGCGGCCTTCATGGACCTGGTGGACGTGACGATCGTCAACATCGCCATCCCGTCCATCCAGCGAAGCGCGGGCGCTTCGGTCAGCCAGATCCAGTGGATAACCGCCGGCTACGCCCTCGCCTTCGCCGCGGGTCTGATCACCGGTGGCCGGCTCGGCGACATCCACGGCCGCAAGCGGCTGTTCCTCATCGGTATCGGCGGCTTCACGCTCGCCTCGGCTTTGTGCGGCTTCGCCGTGAACCCCGACATGCTGGTCGCCTCCCGCATCCTCCAGGGCGGCATGGCCGCGCTGATGGTGCCGCAGGTGCTGTCGATCGTGCACGCCACCTTCCCGGCCCACGAACGCGGCAAGGTCTTCGGCCTGTTCGGCGCGATCGTCGGCCTCGGCGCGGTCTCCGGCCCGCTGCTCGGCGCGCTCCTGACGGAGTGGAACCTGTTCGGCCTCGAATGGCGGCCCATCTTCCTCATCAACCTCCCTGTCGGCGTCCTGGCCTGGGTGCTGGGCCGCCGTTTCATCTCCGAGTCGAAGGCCCCCAAGGCGCTGAAGCTGGATCTCGTCGGCGTAGCCCTGGTCACGCTGGGCCTGCTGATGCTGCTCTATCCGCTCACCCGCGGGCGCGAGCTGGGCTGGCCGCTGTGGGGGTACGTCTGCATGGCCGGCGCGCTCGCCGTCTTCGCCGCGCTGGTGTCGTACGAAAAACGGAAGGGCGCCAGGGACGGTTCCCCGCTCATCGAGCTGTCCCTCTTCCGGGTGAAGAGCTTCGCCGCGGGCATCGCCGTACAGACCGTCTTCGGGGTCGCGCTCGGCATCTTCTTCCTGGTCTGGACGCTGTACATGCAGATCGGCCTGGGCTGGAGCCCGCTGCGGGCCGGGCTGACCGGAGTGCCGTTCTCGATCGCCGTGTCCACGGCGGCCGGGCTGTCCGTGCAGCAGCTGGTCCCCCGGTTCGGGCGGAAGGTGCTCCAGGCGGGCGCGCTGGTGATGGGCGCGGGCGTGCTGCTCTACCTGTGGGAGGCCCGCCACTACGGCCTCGCCATCGCCTCCTGGCAGATGGCCCTGCCGCTGGTCGTGATGGGTGCCGGCATGGGGCTGATCGTCGCCCCGCTGACCGACGCGGTGCTCTCGGAGGTGCCGCGCGAGCACGCCGGTTCGGCGTCCGGGCTGATCAACACCGTGCAGCAGATGGGGAACGCGCTCGGGCTGGGGCTGGTGTCGGTGGTCTTCTACGGGCAGATCGGCGACCGGCTGACCCTGGCCCAGGTCGGCCCGGCCTTCGTGCACGCATTCCAGCACGCGCTGTGGTGGGTGGCCGGGATCATGGGCGCGATCTTCCTGCTGATGTCCGCGCTGCCGAAGCGTCCGGCACAGCATGTGGAAGGCGGGGCTCAGGAGGCGCCGGCGGTGGAGAAGGAGCCCGCGCTGGTGCACTGACCAGGCAGGACGAGGGGCCCGGTGCCGGTTCGGCACCGGGCCTTTCCGCTGCCCGGACAGCGCCGGAGGCCCGCCGGAAGACATCCGGAAGCCACCGGAAGTCCGTTCATGCCCAGCCCGGGCCCGAATCTGTTTACTTTCCGGAAATCCGGGCGTAGCCTGCCGCTGAAACCACACGTTCGGGCATGACCCGGAGACGGTCGGACATCGGCATCGGGCATCGGCACCGGGTATCGGCGTCGGGTATCGGGTATCGGCGTCGGACATCAGCCGGACATTGAGGCGGAGGCGAACGGACATGTACGCACCGGAACGGCAGCAGGAGATCCTCCGGCTCGCCCGTGACGGCGGCCGGGTGGACGTGCTGTCGCTGGCCGAGGAGTTCCAGGTCACGGCGGAGACGATCCGCCGCGACCTGAAGGCCCTCGACCGCGCCGGTCTGCTCCGCCGGGTGCACGGCGGTGCCATCCCGGCCGGCCGCCTCGACTTCGAGCCGGACCTCGCCGAGCGGGAGACCACCGCCGCCGACGAGAAGGACCGCATCGCCAAGGCCGCCCTCTCCGAGCTGCCGGCCGAGGGCACGATGATCCTCGACGCCGGTACGACGGTGGCGCGCGTCGCCGCCGCCATCCCGCTGGAGGCGCGGCTCACCGTCGTCACGCACTCCCTGCCGATCGCGGCCCGCCTCGCCGACCACCCGGGCATCCAGCTCCATCTGATCGGGGGGCGCGTACGGCACCGTACGCGCGCCGCCGTGGACGCGTGGGCGCTCCGCGCGTACGGCGAGATCCGCGCCGACGTGCTGTTCGTCGCCGCCAACGGCTTCTCCGCCGAACACGGTCTGACGACCCCCGACCTCGCCGAGGCCGCGGTCAAGCGGGCCGCCGTCGCCGCCGCCCGGCGCGTGGTGCTGCTGGCCGACTCCTCCAAGCACGGCCAGGAGCACTTCGCCCGCTTCGGCGACCTGAGCGACGTGGACCTGCTGATCACCGACAGCGGGCTGAGCCCCGAAGACACCGCCGCCATCGAGCGCGGCGGCACGGAAGTAGTGCGCGCATGATCCTCACCGTCACCCCCAACCCGTCCCTCGACCGCACCTACGAGGTCCAGGCCCTCAAGCGCGGCGAGGTCATCCGCGCCGAGACCGAGCGCATGGACCCCGGCGGCAAGGGCGTGAACGTCTCGCGCGCGGTCGCCGCCGCCGGTCGGCGCACGGTCGCGGTTCTGCCCCTGGGTGGTGCGCCGGGGGCGCTCGTCGCCGACCTGCTCCACGCGCAGGGCATCGAGGTCGCGCCGGTCCCGATCGTCGGAGCCACCCGCTCCAACATCGCGCTCGCGGAGGCCGACGGGGTCCTCACCAAGATCAACGCCCCGGGTCCGGCACTGTCGGAGTCCGAGCAGGAACTCCTCCTGGACACCGTCCGCTCGCAGTCCCGCGACGCCGACTGGATCGCCTGCTGCGGCAGCCTGCCCCGCCGGCTCGCGCCCTCCTGGTACGCCGATGTCGTCACGCGGGCGCACGCCGCAGGCGCGCGGATCGCGCTGGACACCTCGGGGCGTGCGCTTCTGGAGGCGCTGCGCGCGCGGCCCGACGTGGTGAAGCCGAACGCCGAAGAGCTGGCGGAAGCCGTCGGGCGCCCCCTGACGACCGTGGGCGACGCGCTCAAGGCGGCGGAGGAGGTGCGCGCGATGGGCGCCCGAGCGGTGCTGGCGAGCCTGGGCGCCGACGGCCAGCTGCTGGTGTCGGACGCCGGCGCGTGGTTCGGCAGCGCGCGCGTGTCCGCCGTCCGCAGCAACGTCGGCGCCGGTGACGCCTCCCTGGCAGGCTTCCTCATCGCCGGCGGCACCGGCCCCGAGGCCCTCGCCTCCGCCGTCGCCCACGGCGCCGCCGCCGTCCAGCTTCCCGGCAGTGTGATGCCGACCCCGGCCGACCTGAACCCGGCGGCGGTGACCGTCACCACCGACATCCCCTTGGACCGCGAACTGAGGGAGCCGGCGCCATGACATCCGCATGGGGTACGACCGCTCCGGCCGACGTGCCGTTCGCTCCGGCCGTACATGCAGCGCGGGCGTGCGCCGCGACCGCTCCGGTGGTTCGCGGTGTGAGCGCTCGGGCCCATGGACCGACCGCTCGCGGTACGTCCGCTCCGTTCAGCCCGCCGGCCGCGTACCGCTCCACCGTTCCCCACCCGACCCCCGCCCCCGATACGACGGCTCCACCCCGCATCCCCCGTCGCGGAGCTCCGTCGGTCCCCGTCCGCCCCACCGCCCCCCACACAACCCCCGTCCCCACCTACGCCCACTCCTCTCCCCGGGCGATACGCGTGCATAGGAGCCCGCGATGAGCGACATGATCACCGCGGACCTGGTCGATCTCGACCTGTCCGCCGACACCAAGGAAGCGGCGGCGCGTGCCCTCGCCGAGCGCATGGTGGCCCAGGGCCGGGTGACCGACCTGGAGGGCTTCCTCGCCGACGTGGCCGCCCGTGAGGCCCAGATGCCGACCGGCCTGGACGGCGGTATCGGCATCCCGCACTGCCGTAGCGCCCATGTCACCGAACCGACCCTCGCGTTCGGCCGCAGTGCCGCCGGCATCGACTTCGGCGCCGCGGACGGACCGGCCGACCTGATCTTCCTGATCGCGGCACCCGCCGGCGCCGACGACGCCCACCTCACCATCCTGTCCTCCCTCGCCCGCCAGCTGATGAACGCCGAGTTCACCGCCGCGCTGCGGGCGGCGGGCGACCCGGAGACGGCGGCGGCGCTGATCCGGGGCGACGAGGAACCGTCGGCGAAGGGCGCCGAGGGCGTCTCCGAAGACACCGCTGCGGCTCCGGTGGCGGCCTCCACCGGCGCCGCAGCGGGCAAGACGGCGCACACGTCGGTCGCGGACGCGAGCGCCGAGAGTGCGAGCGCGGAAGGTGCGAGCGCGGAAGGTGCGAGCGGGGAAGGCGCGCCCGCCGCGACCGCGAGCGCCCCGGCGCACGCCCCCACGGCGGCCACCGCACCGGCCGCCGCAGAGCCCACCGGCACCGGCACCGACTCCGGCGAGCGCCCCTTCCGCGTCGTCGCCGTCACCTCCTGCCCGACCGGTATCGCCCACACCTACATGGCGGCGGAGTCCCTGGAGAACGCCGGCCGTGAGGCGGGCGTCGAGGTGGTCGTCGAGACGCAGGGCTCGGCCGGCTTCGTCCGGCTGGACCCGGCGGTGATCGCGGCGGCGGACGGCGTGATCTTCGCGCACGACGTCCCCGTACGCGACAAGGACCGTTTCGCGGGCAAGCCAACCGTGGACGTCGGCGTGAAGGCGGGCATCAACCGCCCCGCCGAACTCCTCGCGGAGGTCCGCGAGAAGGCGGCGCGCGGCGAGGCGAGCGCCCCGGCGCACGCGTCGGCCGGTACGCCGGTCGAGCGCGCGGGCGACTCCACCGAGGGCTACGGCACCAAGCTGCGCAAGTGGCTGATGTCCGGCGTCAGCTACATGGTCCCGTTCGTCGCCGCCGGCGGTCTCCTCATCGCCCTGGGCTTCGCGATCGGCGGCTACAAGATCAACAAGGCGCCGTCGGTGATGGACCACTTCCTGTGGACCCAGGCCGACAGCTGGGGCGCCCTGCTGTTCCAGATCGGCGGCGTGGCCTTCGGCTTCCTGGTCCCGGTCCTGGCCGGCTACATCGCCTACGGCATGGCGGACCGGCCAGGCCTGGTCCCCGGCTTCGTCGGCGGCGCGATCTCCCTGACCATCAACGCGGGCTTCCTCGGCGGTCTGGCGGCCGGTCTGATCGCCGGTGGCGTGGTGATGGCGATCCAGAAGGTGAACATCCCGGCGTCCTTGCGCGGCATCATGCCGGTGGTGGTGATCCCGCTGATCTCCTCGGCGATCGTCGGGTTCCTCATGTTCGTCGTGATCGGCAAACCCATCGCCTCCGCGCAGAAGGGCCTGACCGACTGGCTGAACGGCCTCACCGGCACCAACGCCGTCCTGCTGGGCGCCCTGCTCGGCCTGATGATGTGTTTCGACCTCGGCGGTCCGGTCAACAAGGTCGCCTACACCTTCGCCACCGCCGGCATCGCCGTCGCCGATCCCAGCGGCTCCGCCATGAAGATCATGGCCGCGGTGATGGCGGCCGGCATGGTCCCGCCGCTGGCGATGGCCCTGGCCACCACCGTGCGCGGCAGGCTGTTCACGCAGACCGAGCGGGAGAACGGCAAGGCCGCCTGGGTCCTGGGCGCGTCCTTCATCTCCGAGGGCGCGATCCCCTTCGCGGCGGCCGACCCGCTGCGGGTCATCCCGTCCTCGATGGTCGGCGGCGCCCTCACCGGCGCCCTGTCGATGGTCTTCGGCGCCACCCTGCGCGCCCCGCACGGCGGCATCTTCGTGGTACCGCTGATCGGCAACCCGTTCCTGTACCTGGTGGCCATCGCGGCCGGCGTCTGCGTCACCACGGCCCTGGTGGTCCTCCTGAAGGGGATGCGCAAGCCGGCCCCCGGGTCCGCGGCCACCGACCCCACCGCACCGGCGGCCACCGCGCCGAAGGAGGCCAAGCAGCCGATAGCGGCCTGACCGGCGCACCCCCGCCCACGGCGTCTCGCCCCCTTACCCCTCCCGCCCTTGTCCCTTTAGTTCGCTGTGAGTTGTTCACGGCACCTGCGAGATACGTCACGGTCCGGGACTGAAGTCCCGGACCGTGGTGTGTACTGGGGTACATGCCTGAGCACGCCCCGACTCTCCAGCTGATCGGCATGGCCGTCCTCGCGGCGGCGGCCGTCGTCTGGGTCGTCGTTCTGCTGCGTCTGCTGCGCCGCGCCGGCCGCCGGACCGTCGCCCGGCGCTCCACCGCACCGCTCCCGGCGCTGCCGAGCCAGACGCGAGTCGGTCCCTCCCGGGAGTCCGTCGAGCTGACCCCGGCCGAACAGGACGCGTTCGCGGGCCTGGTACGGCACCTCGCCAACGGCTGATCCTCAGCCCTGCCGCGCCGCGCGCCGCTCCATCGCGTCCCGGGCCGCGTCCTGCGACATGTAGACCTCGCACATGTGCCGTCCGTCGGGCGTCGCCGTGTGCTCGACCTCCCACAGGGAGATCTCGGTGCCGTCCGGCAGCAGGAAGGCGTGCTCGTACAGCGCGTAGCTCAGCCCCGTGCGTCCGGCCCGCCCGGGCCGGCCGAAGGCCTGTGTGATCTCGTGCGCGGTCGCCGTCGCCAGCAGGGCCGCCGTCTGCGCGTCGGGCCGGTCGGGGTTCTCCGCACGGCGCAGCAGCCGGCGCGCGTGGTCCGCCGAGTCCTCGGAGGCGAACATGTGCCGGGGCTCGGGGATGGCCCACAGCCGCATCAGCGCGGGCAGCTCGAAGTCCCGTGTCTCCGGGGGCAGCCCGAGCCGTGCCGTGGCGGTCTGCACCTCCTCCTCGTCGACGTACACCTCGTGCTCCGGGGCGCTGCCCGGGGTGGGGTTGTGCACCAGCTCCCACAGCGTGACCGCCGAGCCGTCGGCGAGCAGCCAGGTGTGCCGGTACGTCTCCCGGTGCAGTCCCGCGCTGTGGTACGCGGAGTGCAGCGAACTGTCGTGCGCCAGCGCGCAGTCGAGCCGCCTTATCACCTCGTCGGGCAGCTCGAAGGAGTTCAGGGCACGGCCGAGGAGCCGCGCGAGATGCTCCTCAGGAGACTCGGGCGACTCGGCTGGTTCGTACGCTGCGGTCTCGTACGGAACGCTCAAGGCATCTCCCGGCGTTGCTGCATGTCACCTTGTGGGTGCATACCGTAGCCCCTCGGTCGGACATCATGTCCGGGAACCGAGAAAACGTACGCCGGGAAAACGCGCGGGCCGCGCGAAAAATTCCCGCGCGGCCCGTCGTCCTGTCAAAACCCGCCGCTCAGGTGGCACTTCCCGCGGTCCAGGCGCTCCACGACATGTTCCAGCCGTTGAGGCCGTTGTCCGGGGCGACCGTCGTGTCGGGGGAGTTCTTCACGATCACGACGTCCCCGACGAGCGAGTTGTCGTAGAACCACTTGGCCGACGTGGCGCCCTGCGCGCCCTGCACGTCCGCGAGGCCGACGCAGCCGTGGCTGGTGCCCTCCCGGCCGAACGGCGGGTTGCCCTTGTTGTACCAGTAGTTCCCGTGGATGAACGTCCCCGACGACGTCAGCCGCATCGCGTGCGGCACGTCCGGTATGTCGTACTCCCCGCCGAAGCCGACCGTCGAGCCGTTCATGCGGGTCTGCACGAACTTCTCGGAGATCACCATCTGCCCGTTGTACGTGGTGTGCTGCGGGCTGCCCGCCGAGATCGGCACCGTCTTGACGGTCTGGCCGTCCCGGACGACCGTCATGGTCTGCGTGTGGGCGTCGACCGTGGAGACCTGCGACCGGCCGACCGTGAAGGAGACGGTCTTCTTCTGCACCCCGTAGACACCCTGGGCGCCCTGGACCCCGTCCAGGTCGATCTTCATCGTGACCTTGGACCCGGCCTTCCAGTACTCCTGCGGGCGGAAGTCGAGCCGCCGGTCCCCGAACCAGTGCCCGACCACCTGCTGGCCGCTGGTGGAGTTGACCGTGATGTGCGACTGCACGGCCTTCTTGTCGCTGATCGACTTGTCGAAGGTGAACGACACCGGCATGCCCACCCCGACCGTCGCGCCGTTGTCCGGGGTGTAGGTACCGATGAAGCTGTTCGCCGAGGTGACGGTGGTGAAGATGGAGTTGGCCGCCGCCGTGCGCCCCTCGCCGTCCTTCGCGGTCGCGGATATCTGGTACTTCGTCCCGCGCTCCAGCTGCTCCTTCGGCTTCCAGCTGTGGCCGTCCGTCGATATCGCCCCCGGCACGGTCTGCCCCGACCCCGCCACGGTCATCTTCACATCGGTCAGCCTGCCGTCGCTGACCTTCACCCCGGTCGCGTTGATGGACGCCCCGGTCGAACCGTCCTTGGCCGAGATCGCTATCTTCGCCGTCGACGTCTTCGGGGAGTCCTTGCCCCCCTTGCCGTCGTCGTTGTCCGCCTTGGCGCTGCCACCGCAGGCGGTCAGGGTGAGGGCGCCGACCATCAGGGCGGCACAGGCCCCGAGTACGCGCCGCGCTGCAATGTCCGGCGTTGTCACGGGCTGCTCCCAGTTCGCGTGATGTGCGTGGTCCGTTCCAGTGCGTGAAGAAAGAGGGCGCCGACGCCGAGGAAGGTTCCCTCCGACTCCCGTGAACGCCATCACGTGACAGAACCGCGACAATCCACCCCGTCCCTGGGGCCCTATCGCTACCCCTTCCCGTACAACTCCCCGTAGGACGGCCACACTCCGCCCGGCCCGTCGACCGACTCCGCGGCGCGCACGGCCCGGACGATCGCGCGTGTCACCACGTCCGCGCCGGCGGCGAGGATGTCGTTGAGCGCCAAGGGGTGCGCGTCCAGCGCGTGCGTGCCGGTCGCCAGCGCGAACACCGTGTCCCCGTCGTGCAGGAGATGCACCGGCCGCACGGCCCGCGCGATCCCGTCGTGCGCCGTGCCCGCCAGCTTCTGCGCCTGCGCCTTGGAGAGGTCCGCGTCCGTCGCGACCACCGCCAGCGTCGTGTTGAGCGGCGCCGGCCCGTTTCCGGCGGCGGCCTCGTCCAGGCGCCGGCACGCGGCCTCGTGCACCCCCTCCGCCGGATACTCCACCCGCCCCTGGAAGAACTCCCCGTACAGCACCCCCGTTTCCGGATCCAGCACCGACCCCGCTGCGTTCGCCACCACCAGCGCCGCCACCGTGATCCCCGAGTCCAGCACCGTGCTCGCGGTGCCCACCCCGCCCTTGAGCCGCCCGGCGACGGCACCCGTGCCCGCGCCGACGCACCCCTGCGCCACCCGGGCCCCCGGCACACCGGCCGCCGCGGCCTCCACCGCCGCGCGTCCCGTCCCCGCGTGCGGACGGGCCCGGAAGTCCCCGCCCCGCCCCAGGTCGAAGACGCACGCGGCGGGCACCACCGGCACGACATGCGCCGGATCCGTCCCCACCCGCACGCCCCGCTCCCGCTCCTCCAGCCAGGCCATCACCCCGGAGGCCGCGTCGAGCCCGTACGCGCTGCCTCCGGTCAGCACGATGGCGTCGACCTTCCGCACCACGTTGCGCGGGTCGAGCGCGTCGGTCTCCTTGGTGCCGGGGCCGCCGCCGCGCACGTCCACGGCGGCGACCGCGCCGCCCAGGGGTGCGAGGACGACCGTGGTGCCGGTGAGCCAACCGTCCCCGGTGCGGGTGGCGTGCCCGACCCGGAGCCCGGCGACGTCCGTCAATGCGTCAGCTGTCATGGACGCCAGTCTGGCCCAGCCCGGCGCGCTGCCCGGAAGGTTCAGCCGGCCGAGGCGGTGGCGCTCGCCGCGCGCTCCCGGCCGGCCGCGCGCGCCGTCAGGACCACCCCGGCCGCCACCGAGGCCGCGGACACCAGTCCCGCCGCGAGCACCGCCCAGTCGCCCAGGAAGGTGCAGCAGATCACCAGCAGAGCCGTGACCGGCAGCACCAGTTGCTGGGTGAGGCCCACCTTGAAGTGCCGGGAGTGCAGCGCCCACACGGTCAGCAGGTACAGCGCCGTCGGCAGGGTGACGGCGGCCGAGGCGGACAGGGTGGAGATGTGCGCCTTGCCGACCGCCTGTTCCACCGCGACCTCCAGGCCCGCGCCGATCGCCGCCGCCGAGGCGAACACCAGATAGTGGCCGTAGCCCCAGACGAACGCCCGCCGGCTGGAGCGGAGGTGGCCGTGGATGGGCACCACGAAGTAGATCCACCACGCGGAGAAGACGATCAGCAGTCCGCCGGCGGCGATGGGCAGCAACTCGCCCAGTACGTGGTGCTCGTCCGCGGCCGACTTCACCGCCACCGTGGCCGCGGCGATCGTCTCGCCGAGCACGATGATCGTGAACAGGCCGTACCGCTCGGCGATGTGATGCGGATGCCAGGAGGTCTCCTGGGCCTTCTCGGCGTACAGCGGCACGCACAGTTCCGCGATCACCATGACCAGGAACACCCAGGGCCGGGCCGGCTCCGGCAGCACCACCAGCCCGATCCAGCCGATCTGGCACAGCAGCACACCGCACGCGTACCGCAGGGCCGTGGTCCGCTCCGCGGCAGGCGCCGATCTCGCGACTCTCAGCCACTGCCAGGCCATCGCCAGCCGCATGATCACATAGCCGAGCCAGACGAAGAGGAAGTCGTGCTGCGTGGTGGCCCGGGAGATGCCGGCGGCCAGCACCAGGACGCCGGCGATCTGCACCAGGGTGACGACCCGGTAGAGCGCGTCGTCGTTGTCGTACGCCGAGGCGAACCAGCTGAAGTTCATCCACGCCCACCAGATGGAGAAGAACACCATCGCGTAGTTGAGGATGCCCTCGCCCGCGTGGCCCTGCGCCACGGCGTGCACCAGTTGCACGCCCGCCTGCGCGACCGCCACGACGAAGCACAGATCGAAGAAGAGCTCCAGCGAGGAGGCGACGCGGTGCGCCTCGTCGCGTCCACGGGCGGTGAGCCGTCGCACGGGGCGGGAGGGCTGCGGGGCGCCGGAGGGCGCGGGCGCGGGAGCGGAACTCGACGTCATGGTTCCCAGCACAGCAGAAAACCGGGGTGAAATCTTGTGAAGGTTTTCACAAGCCTGCGGGGGTTCGCAGGTCCGGCGAAAAGCCCAGGCCGGGGGCCCCGGCGGGAGCCGTACCCTGGAGGCATGAGCACCCGCGAACCCGAGCCGCGCGACCCGAAGCCCGCGCTGGTCTTCGACGACCCGCTCGACCAGCAGTCCTCGGACGACACCGACCGCGGGTGGGGCGAGCGCCCGGCCGGCGACAGCGCCGCCGACCTGAAGCGCTTCCTGGACGAGAAGCCGCCCCACCACCTCTGAGCGGTCCGCGGGAGGCGCGGTCAGCGCTCGTCGTGCCCGGCCTCGCGCTGCGCGACCAGCGCGTCGCGGATCTCCTTGAGCACCTCCAGCTCGGTCACCTCGACCAGTTCCTTCGTGCCCTCCCGGGCCGCCTTCCTGGCCGCCTGCCGGGCCAGGTACTTCGACATCGGCAGGACCATCAGGAAGTACACCACCGCCGCGGTGATCACGAAGCTGAGCGTGGACCCGAGTACGGAGCCCCACATGATCGGCACCCCGCTCTTGACCGTGCCGTCCGCGCCCACCCGGCACGGGTCCTTCAGGCAGGAGCTGTAGCTGTCGAGGTTCTGCGTGCCGATCGCGCCGACCAGCGGGTTGATGATCCCCTTCACCACCGAGTTGACGATGTTCGTGAAGGCCGCGCCGATGACCACCGCGACTGCCAGATCGACGACGTTGCCGCGCATCAGGAAGGCCTTGAAGCCCTGCCAGACGCTCGGTTCCTTCTTCGCGCTCACCTAGGGGACTCTCCTCGCGTACACGGGGTGTGGAACGAAACGCTCCGCAACCTACGGCACCGTGCGGCCGTCGTGTCCACTTCCGTAACCGGATCGAGGCCCTCGACCACGCGTGGGCCACGGCACGGAGAACGCGGACGAGTTGGTTCAGCACAGCGTCACCGCCAGGCGCGTGGTGGCGCTCGCGCCGACCAGCCGGGCCGCCGTGGGCCGCGGCACCGACAGCACGACCAGCGCACCGCTCTCGGCGGCTCCGGCCGGCGGCTCCGGCACCTTCGTCACCCGCACACCGCGTGCGAGCACCCGGACGCCGCCTCCGGCCGACGGGTCCTCCGCGGCGATCACGTCGACGCGGTCACCGGTGTGAAGCAGGCCCACCGTGGCGGCGTCGGCGATCCGCACCGGCGCCGTCACCTCCTCGACCGCCGGGTGCGGCCGTACCGGTTCTGCGACCCGATGACCTTGGGCCCGCTGCGCGCCGTGCGGTTCGGCCCCGGTCCGGGGCCCCGCGGCCACGAGCGCCGCCGCCGTCACCGCGAGCCCGGCCGCGACGGCCCGCCCGCGGTGCCGTAGGAGCCGCTGCACCCGATATCGCCCGCCACGCACCCGCACCGGATCGAACGGGGGCACCTCACGGGTCGCCGGGGCCTCCGTGCCCAGCGGGCGCGGAGGCCGCAGCGGGGGCGGGAAGGAGGAGCGGGCGGGAGAGCGCGGGGGCGGAGTCGGGGAGAGGGAGGACGAGGGCAAGGATGAGGGCGAGGGCGAAGATGAGGATGAGGGGGAGAGCGAGGGCATGGGAGTCACCGCCTGCGGCGAGGAGTTCGGCTTGCGATGCCACGATGACGCCTCGCGCCGAATCCCGCCGGGGCCGGTGGATCACGGACGGATTGTGGATAACTCGCCCACCCGAACGAGGAGTTCCGCGCAGCCGCGCCACGCCAGGCCACGCAGCCGCGCCACGCCAGGCCACGCAGCCACGCCACGCCAGGCCACGCAGCCACGCCACGCCACGCCACGCCGCGTAGCCACGCCAGCAGCAGCGCCCGGCAGCCGCGCCGCTCAGCGCCGACCGGCCTCCCGTTCAGCCTCCGCAGTCGCGCCGCTCAGCACCGACGAACCCCCAGCTCAGCCTCTGCGCAGCCGCGTGGCTTGCCCTCCGCGCCAGCCGCCCCGCTCAGCCCCGCTCACCCTGTCCCCTCAGCCCCGCTCACCAGGTCTCCCCAGCCCCGCTCACCCTGTCCCCTCAGGCCCGCTCACCCTCCCCTCAGCCCCGCTCGCCCTGCCCCCCGCGCAGCTCAACGGCACCCTCACCCCACCCGCACTTACGGCAGCGGGAACCCCGGATCCATCCCGCCCAGCGCGTTCACGCACAGGCAGTCCCGCTCGCCGGTCTCCGGCAGTGCCGCCACCGCGTCGAACAGCACGCCGCGCAGCCGGTCCACGTTGGCCGCGAACACCCGCAGCACCTCCTCGTGCGAGACGCCCTCGCCGGTCTCGGCGCCCGCGTCCAGGTCGGTGACCAGGGTCAGCGAGGTGTAGCACAGCTCCAGTTCCCGGGCGAGCGCCGCCTCGGGGTGGCCGGTCATGCCCACCACCGACCAGCCCTGGGCCTGGTGCCACACCGATTCGGCACGCGTCGAGAAGCGCGGGCCCTCGACCACGACCAGCGTGCCGCCGTCCACCGGCTCCCAGTCCCGGCCGTGGGCGGCCTTCAGCGCGGCGGCCCGCCCGGTGGGGCAGTAGGGGTCGGCCATGGACACGTGCACGACGTTCGGCACGGTGCCGTCGGGCAGCGGCAGCCCGTCGAAGTACGTCTGTGCCCGGGACTTCGTGCGGTCCACGAACTGGTCGGGGACGAGCAGGGTGCCCGGGCCGTACTCGGGGCGCAGTCCGCCCACCGCGCACGGACCGAGCACCTGCCGTACTCCGACCGAGCGCAGGGCCCACAGGTTGGCGCGGTAGTTGATGCGGTGCGGGGGCAGATGGTGGCCACGGCCGTGCCGGGGCAGGAAGGCGACCCTCCGGCCGGCGATCTCCCCGAGGAAGAGCGAGTCGCTGGGCGACCCGTAGGGGGTGTCCACCTGAATCTCGGTCACGTCGTCCAGGAAGGAGTAGAAACCCGAACCGCCGATTACGCCGATCTCTGCATTGGCCATGACCAGCACACTAGCGGGCCGCGATGGCGTGGGGGAGCCGGTGCCCGGGAAGGCCGAAGACCCTGCCGTCGTGCGACGGCAGGGTCCGGGTGAGAGGTATCAGGCTGCGGAGCTGCTGGCGGAGCCGGAGCTCGAAGAGGACGAGGACGTCGAGGTGGACGCCTTGGCGTCGGACGACGAGCCGGCCGGCTTCGACGCCGGGGTGCTGCTCGACGTGGAGCCACGGGAGTCGTTGCGGTAGAACCCCGAGCCCTTGAAGACGATGCCGACGGCGGAGAACACCTTCTTCAGGCGGCCCTGGCAGTTGGGGCACTCGGTCAGGGCGTCGTCGGTGAACTTCTGCACCGCCTCAAGGCCCTCGCCGCACTCGGTGCACTGGTACTGGTAGGTCGGCACTGTCTTCCTCCTGGCACTCTCACTCAATGAGTGCTAACGACGGTCCATAGTGACGTATTCCCGGGGATCAGTCCACCGTGACCGGCACGCGGTGACCGACGCCACGCGCGACCGTACGGTTCCCGTGCCGCGCGGCCAGCCGCGACCGCAGCGTCACCAGGGTCACCAGGGCGAGCACGGTGCCGCCCATCGGCACCAGGAATCCGGCGCCGTCCCACAGCCGGTCCTCCAGCTGTCCCGCGACCGTGACGGCGGCGGCCTGACCGAGTGCGACGGCGCCGGTCAGCCAGGTGAAGGCCTCGGTCCGGGCACCGGCCGGGACCAGGCTGTCGACCAGCGTGTAGCCGGTGATCAGCGCCGGGGCGATGCACATGCCGACCAGCAGGCCGAGCGCGGCGAGCAGCAGCACCGAGTGCGCCGTCCACAGGGCGGACGCCGCCAGCGCGAGCGCCGCGTAACCGATCACGAGGCGCTGGTGCGGAGCCGTCTTCCAGGCGATCGCGCCGCAGACGATGCCGGACAGCATGTTCCCGGCGGCGAAGACGCCGTACAGGACGCCGTTGAGGCCGGGCTCGCCGATCGACTCGGTGAAGGCCGCGAGCGACACCTGCATGCCGCCGAAGACCGAGCCGATGCCCAGGAAGGTCACGACCAGCACGCGCACGCCCGGGACGCGCAGGGCGGAGGCGTGCTTCACGCGCGCGTGCCCGCTCTCCCGGGACACCGGCGGCTGCGTGCTCTTCCGCGCGGCGAACAGCAGACCGCCGACGAGGGTCAGCCCGGCCTCGGTGACCAGGCCGGCGGCCGGTGTCACGGCCGTGCACAGCGCGGTCGCCAGCAGGGGGCCGACGACGAAGGTCAGCTCGTCCGTGACCGACTCGAACGCCGCCGCCGTGGTCATCAGGGGCGAGCCCTGGAGCTTCACACCCCAGCGCGCCCGCACCATCGGGCCGACCTGCGGCACCGAGGCGCCGGTCGGGACGGCCGCCAGGAACAGCGCCCACAGGGGCGCGTGCGCCAGCGCGAGCGCCGTCAGGGACAGACCGGAGAGCGTGTGCACCAGGACGCCGGGGATCAGCACGGCCCGCTGGCCGTAGCGGTCGGCGAGCCGGCCGCTGTACGGCGCGAACAGCGCCATGGAGACGCCGGTGGCGGCCGCGGCGGCGCCCGCGGCGCCGTACGAGCCGGTGGTGTGCTGGACGAGCAGCACGATCGAGAGGGTGAGCATCGCGAACGGCTGGCGCGCGGCGAAGCCGGGGAGCAGAAACGTCCAGGCGCCGCGGGTGCGCAGCAGCCGGCCGTATCCGGGGCGGGGCGACGACGGGTTCTCCGCCGGCTCGGTGGTGACCGTGGACTCCACGGCCCGTGCCTTTCTTCCGCCTGGTAGCGCCCGTGCGGGGGCGCCGAGAGCTGTCCTCTTGCGCGGAACTGCGGTAGATACCGGTGCCACTGCCAAGGGCGTTCCGGCCGCCATACGGTCGCGCCAGCTCTGCATCAGGCAGAGTTGGTTCGATCAGGTGCCTTCATACTACAGGGATCATGGCTTGTGCCCCTGTGAAAGTGAGCACCGTCGCAGGGCTCACCTGTGATTGCCGGCCATGCTCAGCTGTTATTGCCGTCCATGCCCAGCCATCCCGCCAGCTTGCCGCCGTGGGCGACCGCGCGCAGCCGCCGTTCCGCCGCGTCGCGGACCGGGTCGGTGGCGACGACCAGCAGTTCGTCGCCGCGCCGCAGCACGGTCGAGGGCAGCGGCACGAACGACTTCTCCTCGCGCACGACGAGGGTGACGGCCGCGCCGCGCGGCAGCCGCAGCTCGCTGACCTCGACGCCGTGCATCCGCGAGCCCTCGGGGACGGTGACGGACAGCAGGTGTCCCTGGAGCCGCTCCAGGGGCGCCGACTCGATGCCGAGGTCGGCGGCCTCGCCCTTCTCGCCCAGCCGGAGCGTGCGCGCCAGCCAGGGCAGGGTCGGCCCCTGGACCAGGGTGTAGACGACGACCAGGACGAAGACGATGTTGAAGATGCGGCGGCTGCCGTCGACGCCGTTCACCATGGGGATGGTCGCCAGGATGATGGGCACGGCGCCGCGCAGCCCGGCCCACGACATCAGGATCTGCTCCGCCCGCGGCACCCGGAACGGCGCCAGGCTGCCCACCACGCTCAGCGGGCGGGCCACCATGGTCAGCACCAGCCCGATGACCAGCGCGGGCACGATGTCGTCGCCCAGCTCGTGCGGGGTGACCAGCAGGCCGAGCACGACGAACATGCCGATCTGGGCGATCCAGCCGAGCCCCTCGGCGAAGCCGCGGGTGGCGGGCCAGTGGGGAAGCCGGGCGTTGCCGAGGATCACCGAGGCCAGGTAGACGGCCAGGAAGCCGCTGCCGTGCGCCAGGGCGCCGGCGGCGTACGCCGTGACGGCGATGGCCATCACGGCGATCGGGTAGAGGCCGGAGGCGGGCAGGGCGACATGCTTGAGCCCCCAGGAGCCGAACCAGCCCACCGCGAGGCCCAGGGCCGCGCCGATGGCCAGCTCCAGGGCTATCTCGCCGAGAAGCAGGTACCAGTGCTCGACCGGGCCGGCCGTGGAGAAGGCGACGACCAGGATGACCACCGGGGCGTCGTTGAAGCCGGACTCCGCTTCCAGGGTGCCCGTCACGCGCGCGGGGAGGGGAATTTTCCGCAGGACCGAGAAGACCGCCGCCGCGTCCGTCGACGACACCACCGCCCCGATGATGAGCGCCTGCCGCCACTCCAGCCCGACCAGATAGTGCGCGCCCGCCGCGGTGACGCCCACGCTGATCGCGACTCCCGCCGTCGCCAGGACGGAGGCGGACGGCAGGACCGGCCGGATCTCCTTCCACTTCGTGCCCAGGCCGCCCTCGGCGAGGATCACGACCAGGGCCGCGTATCCCATGACCTGGGTCACTTCGGCGCTGTTGAAGTGGATGTCACCGATGCCGTCCTGGCCCATGAGGACGCCGATCCCCAGGTACACGAGCAGGCTGGGGAGCCCGCTGCGGGACGAGATCCGGACGGCCGCGACGGCGACGAGCAGGACGACGGAGCAGACGAGCAGGAGCTGGTTCAGGTGGTGGACGGTCAGGGGGTGTTCCTCCTCCGAGATCTGGCCACGGATCTCCGGTTTACTTCGTTACCTTACCTAACTCTTGACGATTTCTTGACGTTCGGCGAGGCAAGATCGAACGCTCGTGCGCGCTGGTTCCCGACTCCGCGTCAAGCGGGACAGGGCCCTGCGCCTATGGTTGCTCCAGCGCTCATTCAAAGTCACAGCCCGACCTGCCGCTCGCGTTAGGACAGCAAGGACAGCGATGCCCCCCAACACCACCGCCACCACGGGTGACACCGCCACAACGGGTGCCACGTCCGTCAAGTCCGGCAGGAAGAAGGGGCGCAAAGCCCGACTCATCGTGCTGGTGCTGGTCCTGGCCATCATCGGAGGCGTCGCCTACGGGGCGTACTGGTCGATCAGCACCGTCCGCGCCTCCTTCCCGCAGACCACCGGTTCGATCAAGCTCGACGGCCTGTCCGGGCCGGTCGACGTGAAGCGGGACGGCTACGGCATTCCGCAGATCTACGCGTCCTCCGACGAGGACCTGTTCATGGCCCAGGGGTACGTCCAGGCGCAGGACCGGTTCTACGAGATGGACGTGCGCCGGCACATGACCTCCGGGCGCCTGTCGGAGATGTTCGGCAAGGGCCAGGTCAAGAACGACGAGTTCCTGCGCACCCTCGGCTGGGACCGGATCGCGCAGCAGGAGTACGACACCAAGCTGTCGGCCTCCACCAAGAAGTACCTCCAGGCCTACGCCAAGGGGGTCAACGCCTACCTCCAGGGCAAGGACGGCAAGGACATCTCCCTGGAGTACGCGGCCCTGGGCTTCACCAACGACTACAAGCCGCAGAAGTGGACCCCGGTCGACTCCGTCTCGTGGCTGAAGGCGATGGCCTGGGACCTGCGCGGCAACATGCAGGACGAGATCGACCGCGCCCTGATGACCAGCCGCCTCGGCCCGCAGCAGATCCAGGACCTGTACCCGGCGTACCCCTACGGCCGCAACAAGCCGATCGTCCAGGAGGGCCAGTACGACGAGCTGACCCAGGCCTTCCAGCAGAGCGGCGCCACGGGCTCCGCTGCGGGCACGGCGGGCACATCCGGCTCCTCCACCTCGACCGGGACGGGTTCGGCCCTCACGAGCCAGCTGGGCGGCCTCTACAACGTCCTGGACGACCTGCCCACGGCCGTCGGCGTGAACGGCCAGGGCATCGGCTCCAACTCCTGGGTGGTCGCCGGGAAGTACACCATCACCGGCAAGCCGCTGCTCGCCAACGACCCGCACCTGTCGGCGTCCCTGCCGTCCGTCTGGTACCAGATGGGCCTGCACTGCCGGACCGTCTCCAGCAAGTGCCAGTACGACGTCACCGGCTACACGTTCGCCGGCATGCCCGGTGTGATCATCGGCCACAACGCGAAGATCGCCTGGGGCATGACCAACTCCGGCGTCGACGTCACCGACCTCTACCTGGAGAAGGTGAGCGCGAACGGCTACCTGTACGACGGCAAGGTGCGGCCGTTCAAGACCCGCGAGGAGACCATCGAGGTCGCCGGGGGCAAGGCCAAGACGATCGTCGTCCGGCAGACCCAGGACGGGATGCCGCTGCTGTCCGACCGTGACGACGAACTCGTCCAGGTCGGCAAGAAGGCCGCCGTGAACACCGCCGCGCCCGACCGGGGCGACGGCTACGGCATCGCCCTGCGGTGGACCGCGCTCGACCCGGGCACCTCCATGGACGCCGTGTTCGCCCTCGACAAGGCCGGGGACTGGAGCGACTTCCGCTCGGCGGCTGCCCTGTTCGACGTGCCCTCGCAGAACCTGATCTACGCCGGCACGGACAACCACATCGGCTACACGCTGCCCGGAAAGATCCCCACCCGCTCCGCCAAGGACGCCGGCGCCATCCCGGTGCCGGGCTGGGACTCGAAGTACCGCTGGAAGGGCTTCGTCAAGCAGGACGAGCTGCCCTACGAGTACGACCCCAAGCGCGGCTACATCGTCACCGCCAACCAGGCAGTGGTCGACCCCGACAAGTACCCGTACACGCTGACCACCGACTGGGGCTACGGCGCCCGCAGCCAGCGCATCACCGACCTGATCGAGTCCAAGATCAAGGACGGCGGCAAGATCTCCACCGACGACATGCGGCAGATGCAGCTGGACAACAGCAGTGAGATCGCCAAGCTCCTGGTGCCCAAGCTGCTGAAGATCAACCTGGACGACCCGGACGTCCGCGAGGCGCAGAAGCTGCTGGAGGGCTGGGACTACACCCAGGACGCCGACTCGGCGGCGGCCGCGTACTTCAACGCCGTCTGGCGCAACATCCTCAAGCTCGCCTTCGGCAACAAGCTGCCCAAGGAGCTGCGCGTCAAGGGGCAGTGCCTGTGGGTCGACAAGATCGACAGCACCGGCCCGGTGGACGACGACACCAAGGTGCGCGAGTGCGGCCAGCGCGACGCCGACCAGGCGCAGCCGGACGGCGGCGACCGCTGGTTCGAGGTCGTGCGCACCCTGATGGACAAGCCGGACAGCGACTGGTGGAAGACGCCCAAGTCGGGCACCCGCCCCGCCGCCGAGAACCGCGACCAGCTGTTCGCCCGCGCCATGATCGACGCCCGCTGGGAGCTGACCGCCAAGCTCGGCAAGGACATCGACACCTGGAGCTGGGGCCGTCTGCACCGGCTGTTCCTGAAGAACCAGACGCTCGGCACCGAGGGCCCCAAGGCGGTGCAGTACCTCCTGAACCGCGGCCCCTGGAAGCTCAGCGGCGGCGAGGCGACGGTGAACGCGACCGGCTGGAACGCCGCCGGCGGCTACAACGTCGTGTGGGTGCCGTCCATGCGGATGGTCGTCAACCTCGCCGACCTCGACAAGTCCAAGTGGATCAACCTGAGCGGCGCCTCCGGGCACGCCTTCAGCGCGCACTACACGGACCAGACGAGCAAGTGGGCCAGGGGCGAGCTGCTGCCCTGGTCGTTCTCGGGCACGGCGGTGGACAAGACCACGAGCGACACCCTCGTCCTCAAGCCCTGACCATCGGCACAGAGCACTGAAACGGCCCTCCACGCGCGCGTGGAGGGCCGTTTCGCGTCGGAGAGGGGCGGGACGGGTGCGGGGGTCAGCCGCGCGGGAAGCGCCGCACCCCCGACGGCGTGACCACCGCGTGCACCGGCTTGTCGTGCGCCTCCGCCGGGACGTGCGCGACGACCTCCGTGTCGTACAGCAGCACCACGAGCCGGGGGCGCGCGCCCGCGCGCTCCAGCCGGGCCAGCACCCGGTCGTACGACCCTCCGCCGCGCCCCAGACGCATCCCGCGCGCGTCCACCGCGAGCCCTGGCAGCAGGACGACGTCCGCGGCCGTCACGGCGTCCGGGCCGAGACGCGGACCGGAGGGCTCGAAAAGCGCCATCCTGCCGCCGTGTTGCACCCGCGCGAGGGAGTCCGGGCCGGCGTACTCGCCCCAGTCCAGATCGTTGTCGGGCAGGAGCGCGGGCAGCAGGACACGCACGCCTCGCGCGCGCAGCGCGTCCAGCAGCGCGAGCGTGCCTGGTTCGCTTCCTACGGAGACGTACGCCGCCACCGTGCGCCCACGCGCCAGCTCGGGCAGCTCCAGGGCGCGCTCCGCCAGCGCGCGGCCCGCCACGCGGACGTCATCCGCCGTCAACCTGTTCCTCACCGCGAGGAACTCTCGCCGCAACACGCGCTTGTCAGGCTCGCCCGTACGTCCGTCGTGTTCCACTGGTCGTCCTCGCGCCCTTCTTAATGCAGGTCATATAAGGGTCAAGCAACCGGAGCCACAGATTCCCCACAAAGGCACCGGATATGGTTGCGGGCATGACTCAGTCCCACCCCAGGATCAGCAAGGCTGTCATTCCCGCGGCCGGCCTCGGCACCCGGTTCCTGCCGGCTACCAAAGCCACTCCCAAGGAGATGCTGCCGGTCGTCGACAAGCCCGCGATCCAGTACGTGGTCGAAGAGGCCGTGTCGGCGGGGCTCGACGACGTGCTCATGATCACCGGACGCAACAAGCGTCCCCTCGAGGACCACTTCGACCGCAACTACGAGCTGGAGTCGGCGCTCCAGAAGAAGGGCGACGCCAACCGGCTCGCGAAGGTCCAGGAGTCCAGCGACCTGGCCACCATGCACTACGTGCGCCAGGGCGACCCCAGGGGTCTCGGGCACGCCGTGCTGTGCGCCGCTCCGCACGTCGGCCACGAGCCTTTCGCCGTCCTCCTCGGTGACGACCTGATCGACCCCCGGGACCCGCTGCTCGCGCGCATGATCGAGGTCCAGGAGCGGCACGGCGGCAGCGTCGTCGCCCTCATGGAGGTCGCGCCCGAGCAGATCCACCTCTACGGCTGCGCGGCCGTCGAGGCCACCGCCGACGGTGACGTGGTGAAGGTGACGGGACTGGTCGAGAAGCCGGACCCGGTGGACGCCCCGTCGAACTACGCGATCATCGGCCGCTACGTCCTCGACCCGCACATCTTCGACATACTGCGCAAGACCGAGCCCGGCCGCGGCGGCGAGATCCAGCTGACCGACGCCCTCCAGCAGCTCGCGCAGGACGAGAAGGTCGGCGGCCCGGTGCACGGCGTCGTCTTCAAGGGCCGCCGCTATGACACCGGGGACCGCGGCGACTACCTGCGTGCCATTGTCAGACTCGCGTGCGAACGTGAAGACCTGGGCCCGGACTTCCGGACCTGGCTTCGCAGTTACGTAGCCGAGGAGATGCAGCAATCTTGAGCAGCGCCGCGACCCGCCCCGCCGGCCCGGACGACCTGTGGTCGGTGGACGAGCATCTGGAGGACATCCTCTCGACCGTCCGCCCCCTCGAACCCATCGAGCTGCAACTGCTCGACGCCCAGGGCTGCGTCCTGGTCGAGGACGTCACGGTGCCGGTGTCCCTGCCACCGTTCGACAACAGCTCAATGGACGGGTACGCGGTGCGGGTCGCGGACGTGGTGGGCGCCGGGGAGGAGTTCCCGGCCGTCCTGGAGGTCGTCGGGGACGTCGCGGCCGGCGCGGCCGACCTGGTGCGGGTCGGCCCCGGGCAGGCCGCGCGCATCATGACCGGCGCCCCGCTGCCGCCCGGCGCCGAGGCCGTCGTCCCCGTCGAGTGGACCGACGGCGGGCTCGGCGAGGGCCCCGTGACCGGCATGCGGGCGCGCAGCCTGGCCCCCGAGGGCGCCGAGGGGCACGTGCACGTGTACCGCCCCGCCGAGGCACGCGCGCACGTGCGGGCCAAGGGCAGCGACGTGAAGGCCGGGGACCTCGCCCTGGAGGCCGGGACGGTCCTCGGCCCGCCGCAGATCGCGCTGCTCGCCGCGATCGGCCGCGGCACGGTCCGGGTGCGCCCCCGCCCGCGCGTGGTCGTGCTGTCCACCGGCAGCGAACTCGTCCAGCCCGGCGAGCAACTGGCCACCGGGCAGATCTACGACTCCAACAGCTTCGCCCTCACCGCCGCCGCGCGGGACGCGGGCGCCATCGCCTACCGGGTGGGCGCCGTCGCCGACGACGCCGAGACCCTCCGGTCCACCATCGAGGACCAGCTCATCCGCGCGGACCTGCTGGTGACCACGGGCGGGGTGAGCGTCGGGGCGTACGACGTCGTGAAGGAGGCGCTGTCGTACGCCGGGGACGCGGACGAGGCGGGCAGCGGCGTCGAGTTCCGCAAGCTCGCCATGCAGCCCGGCAAGCCCCAGGGCTTCGGCTCGATCGGCCCCGACCACACCCCGCTGCTGGCGCTGCCCGGCAACCCGGTGTCGTCGTACGTCTCCTTCGAGCTGTTCGTCCGGCCCGCCATCCGCGCGCTGATGGGCCTCACGGACCTCCACCGGCCCCGCGCGCGGGCCGCCCTCGCGGCGGACGCCGCGCTCCGCTCGCCCAAGGGGCGCCGCCAGTTCCTGCGCGGCATGTACGCCGACGGCGAGGTGACCCCCGTGGGCGGTGCCGGATCCCACCTGATCGCCGCGCTGGCGCAGGCGGACGCGCTGATCGTCGTGCCCGAGGACGTGGAGTCCGTCGAGCCCGGCAGCGAGGTCGAGGTGGTCCTGCTCGGCTGAGCCCCGCTGGTTGGCGGTACCGTGTCGCGCACAGCAGGCCCGCGCGCCGCACCGCGCCGGGCCCGGACCAGGAGCGCCACAGCCATGAGCCAGCCTTCCCGGGGGGAGACCCCCGGACCCGTGCAGGACCGACTGACGCACATCGACGAGGCGGGCGCGGCCCGCATGGTCGACGTGTCCGGGAAGGACGTGACCGCGCGCACCGCCCGCGCCAGCGGCCGCGTCCTCGTCGCACCACGCGTGGTCGAGTTGCTGCGCGGTGAGGGCGTACCGAAGGGAGACGCCCTCGCCACCGCGCGGATCGCCGGGATCATGGGCGCCAAGCGCACCCCGGATCTGATCCCGCTGTGCCACCCGTTGTCGGTGTCCGGTGTGACACTGGACCTGTCGGTCGCGGACGACGCCGTGGAGATCCGGGCCACCGTGAAGACCACGGACCGCACGGGCGTCGAGATGGAGGCCCTCACCGCGGTGACGGTCGCCGCGCTCACCGTGATCGACATGGTCAAGGCGGTCGACAAGGGGGCGGTCATCACGGACGTACGGGTGGAGGAGAAGACGGGCGGCAAGTCGGGCGACTGGAGCCGGGTATGACCTACCGCGCTCTGGTGATCACCGCGTCCAACCGGGCGGCCGCGGGTGTCTACGCGGACAAGGGCGGTCCGCTGGTCGCCGACGGCCTCAGGAGCCTCGGGTTCGACGTCGACGGCCCTCAGGTCGTCCCCGACGGCGACCCGGTGGAAGCGGCCCTGCGCGCGGGCGTCGCGTCCGGGTACGACGTCGTCGTCACCACCGGCGGCACCGGCCTGTCGCCCACCGACCGCACCCCCGAGGCGACCCGCGCGGTGATCGACCACGAGGTGCCGGGCATCGCGGAGGCCGTCCGCGCGTACGGCCGGGAGAAGGTGCCGACCGCCGCGCTGTCCCGGGGCCTGGCCGGAGTGGCCGGGCGCACGCTGATCGTCAACCTGCCCGGGTCGACCGGCGGGGTGCGCGACGGCCTCGCCGTGCTGGAGCCCCTGCTGACCCACGCGGTCGACCAGATCCGCGGCGGTGACCACCCGAGACCCGGCAGTACGGGGGGTGCGAGCTGAACAGCCCTTCCTGGCCCGTCGTACTGGCGGACGGCGATGTCGTCCTCCGGCCGATAAAGCTGCGCGACCAGCGGGCCTGGCGCGAGGTGAACCGGCGCAACCGCGACTGGCTGCGCCCCTGGGAGGCGACCATCCCGCCGCCCACGCCGAGCGGACCGATCGCGCACCGGCCGACCTACCGCCAGATGGTCCGGCATCTGCGCTCCGAGGCGAACGCCGGCCGGATGCTGCCGTTCGTCATCGAGTACGAGGGGCGGCTGGTCGGGCAGTTGACCGTCGCCGGGATCACCTGGGGGTCGATGTGTTCGGGGCACGTCGGTTACTGGGTGGACGAGGCGGTGGCCGGGCGCGGGGTGATGCCGACGGCCGTCGCGCTCGCGGTGGACCACTGTTTTCGCACCGTCGGCCTGCATCGCGTCGAGGTCTGCATTCGCCCCGAGAACCGGCCGAGCCGGCGGGTCGTGGAGAAACTCGGATTCCGCGAGGAGGGTCTCCGGCCGCGTTATCTGCACATCGACGGCGCCTGGCGCGACCACCTCGTCTTCGCGCTCACGGCGGAAGAGGTGCCCGACGGGTTGCTGACGCGGTGGAGGCGGGCGCGCTCCCGGGGGAGTCAGCGCACCGAGAGCCAGTGAATTGAAAATATGTTCGAAATTGATCGGCTGGTGACCGTCTCAGGGCGCTGAATTTCGCGGCTGCGGTGGTGCTCTGATCGCAAGGGTCGCAAAAAATGCTGGAAATATGAGCCAGATCGTGCGACACACCGGCCCAATTGGCGGATGGCCTCACGCAAACCCCTCTACGGTGTGAGCGTGAGCAGCAGCGGCCTCATCTACGCAGTCATTGTCGGGGCCTGGGCCGCCTACTTGGTGCCGATGTGGCTCCGTAGGCAGGACGAGCTGAACGAGGCCCGTCCGACGGAACGCTTCAGCACCGCCATCCGGCTGCTGTCCGGACGGGCGGGTATGGAGCGTCGGTACGCCAGGGACCTGCGGGCGCGCTCCGCCCAGGAGGGGGAGCCGGACGCCGTCGATCCGGACGCCGTCACCGACTCGGTGGACGTCCGGGCCTTCGCCGTGCCTCCGACCCGCCGTCAGGCGGCCGAGGAGGCCGAGCCCGAGGCGCCCGGCGGGACGGAAGCGGCAGGCGACCACGCCCCCGCCCCCGCGCCGGCGCCCCAGCCCGCCCCCGCACCCGTGCACGCGTCCGGGTCCACACCGGCCCAGCAGCGTGAACCGGCAGCACGACGCGTGCCCTCGGCGCAGACGGCCGCGGCGCGCGCCCAGCGCTCGAAGGTACTCGCGCGCCGTCGGCGCACCACCGTGATGCTCTTCCTCGCCTTCACGCTCGGCGCGATCGTCGCCGCCGTCGGCGGCCTCGCCTTCCTCTGGGTGCCCGGCGTGCCCGCCGTGCTGCTCAGCGCGTACATCGCCTACCTGCGGGCGCAGGAGCGCCGCCGGTTCGCCTACCAGATGGACCGGCGCCGTGCCGAGGCCGCCGCCCAGCGCCTGCGCGAGCGCCAGCCGCGCCGGCGCGCGCCACTCGAGGCGGGGCCGGGCGCCGAGGAACCGGAGGAGGGCCAGGCCACCGAGACCGGCACCGGCCTGTCCACACTCGCCGCCGACCGACGCGCCCTCGTCGAGCAGACCGACCACGCCGAGTGGGTCGACCAGCAGCGCGAGCGGCAGCGGCGGCCCGGCCACGGGGACAGCTGGGACCCGGTCCCGGTGCCGCTGCCGACCTACGTGACCGCGCCCGTCGCTCCGCGCGCCACCTCCGACGTGGATCTCGGGGCGCCCGACACCTGGAGCTCGGCGCGGTCCAGCGCGGTCGTGCCGGAGCAGGAGGCGGGTCACGCGCCGCAGGCCGAGGCGCGCGAGCCGGAGCCGGTCCCCGGGGACAAGGGCGACAAGGCGGCGGACGGCCGCGGCGACGGACGCCCGCACGCCCGGACCCGCTCGCGCGGCGGGGCCTCCACCGCGGCCGCCGCCCGCCGGGCACGGGAACGCGGACGCACGCCCCTCTTCGACCAGTACGAGGACGGCGACCGCCCGCGCGCGGCCAACGAGTGACCCGGGTCACCCCGGAACCCCCACCCTGACCAGTCAGGGAGCGGATTTCCAAGCACCCCGATCGGGATGCTAAAGTTTCACTCGTTGCAAGGGCCTGTGGCGCAGTCCGGTAGCGCACCTCGTTCGCATCGAGGGGGCCAGGGGTTCAAATCCCCTCAGGTCCACTGCACGACGAGATCCCGTCGGTCATCATGACCGCCGGGATCTTCGTCGTTTCCGGGAGGGGGACAACCGTGGAGATACGCCACCTGGTGACGTTCCAGAAGGTCGCGACGCTGCTGAGCTTCACGCGCGCCGCGGAGGAACTCAGCTATGCCCAGTCGAGTGTGACGACCCAGATCCGCGCGCTGGAGACCTCGCTGGGGGCGGACCTCTTCGACCGGCTCGGCGGACGCATCCGGCTCACGCCCGCCGGGGACAAGCTGCTGGAGTACGCCGAGCAGATCCTGGCGCTCGTCGAGGAGGCGCGCGCCGATGTGGCCGGCGGGGACGGCCCGTCGGGGACGCTGGTGATCGGCACGATGGAGAGCATCACCTCCTACCGCATGCCCCCACTGCTGGAGTTCTTCCACCACCGCTATCCGAAGGTTCGGCTCTCCCTGCGGCCGAGCCTGTGCGCCGACACCCGGCAGGCGCTGCGCCAGGGCACCTTCGACATCGGCTTCCTGCTGGAGGAGGAGACGCGGCATCCGGGTCTGGAGACGGTGGTGCTGGCCGAGGAGCCGCTGACCCTCGTCGCGGCCCCCGGCCATCCGCTGGCGCGACGCCGGGAGCTGTCGCCGGCCGACCTGCGGTCGGTGTCCGTCCTGGCGACCGAGGCCGGGTGCGCCTACCGCGACCTGTTCGAGGCGGAGCTGCGGGGCGCGGAGTACACCGCGCCGTTCCTGGAGTTCGGCACCATCGAGGCGATCAAGAAGGGGGTCGCGTCCGGTCTGGGGGTCTCGCTGCTTCCCACGGTCACCGTCGCCGCGGAACTGGAGAAGGGCGAGATGACGGCGCTGCCGTGGGACGCCCCGGTCGCCGTGTACACGCAGCTGGCCTGGCGCGGCGGGCGGCGCCTGTCCCGGGAACTGAAGCTGTTCGTCGAGCAGGCGACGCGGCTGATGCGGGAGGACGTCCCGCCGGGCACCCCGGGCTGAACCGGACGCCCGGTCGGACAGCCTCACCGGCTCCGCAGACCGGCCGCCCGGAGACGCCCGGTCGGACAGCCTCACCGGCTCCGCAGACCGGCCGCCTGGAGACGCCCGGTCGGACGGCCTCACCGGCTCCGCAGACCGGCCGCCCGGAGACGCCCGGTCGGACGGCCTCACCGGCTCCGCAGACCGGCCGCCCGGAGACGCCCGGTCGGACAGCCTCACCGGCCCCGCGGACCGGCCGCACGGACACGGACGGCTCATCGCTTCCGTCCGCGGTGGTGCCGAGGGGCGCGGCCGGCTGCTCGCGTCGGCCCGACGCGGTGCCGAGAGGTGCGGCCGGCTTTCCGCGGCGCCCGCCCAGGTTCGTGCCGAGGGACGCGGCGACGATCAGCGGGATGCCCAGGGCCTGGAGCAGGCTGACGTGGTGGCCGTAGACGGCCCAGTCGCAGATCAGCGCGGCGGCCGGGTAGACGAAGGCCAGGACGGCGATCTTCGAGGTGGGCAGCTTCCCGTACGAGGAGTACATCAGGACGTACATGACGCCGGTGTGGAGGAAGCCGAGGCCGGCGAGCCAGGCCCAGCCGGTGCCGAGGTGCGCGCTCTCGCCGAGCCGGGTGAAGGGGAGCAGCAGCGGGATGCCGAGCAGGACCTGCACCAGGGCGATCAGATGGGGCCGTACGCCGGTCACGCGCTTGGTGATGATCGTGGACAGGCCGTAGAAGAGGGCGGCCAGCAGCGCGTATCCGAGGCCCACGAGGTAGGCGCCGTCACCGGAGAGGTCGGAGGCGGAGACGCCGGCGACGAGGACGAGCCCGAGGAAGGCGACGAGCAGCCAGCCCGCCTTCCGCCGCGTGACGCGCTCCTTGAAGAACAGGGCGCCGAGCAGGACCACGAAGAACGGCTGGGTGTGGTAGACGACCGTGGCCACCGAGATGGACGTCCTGCCGTACGCCTCGAACAGGAACGCCCAGTTGAACACGATGAACACGCCGCCGAGCGCGGCCAGGGCCAGCTTGCGCAGGGTGAACCCGTGGTTCCTGAAGAAGCCGCGCACGAGGCAGTAAAGACCGAGGAACAGGGCGCCGAACACGCACCGGTGGAAGACCACGGTGAACGGCGAGGCGCCGGACTCCACGACGAAGACGCCGATGGTGCCGGACAGCAGCATCGCCGCCGACAGTTCGACCGCACCGCGCGTCTCCTGCCGCGCGGACCTGTCCGATGTGCCCATGCCACCCTCCCGGGAGCCCCGTCCCGCCGGCCACCGCGTGCGGCCGGCGCCGCACGAAGCTACGGGCCGGTGCCGGGCCCGGTCCACGGCCTGCTGGGCAACGAGACCGATGGCCCCATCGAAGCCGTCGATGGGCCGCCTGAGCAGCGACTTCGCGGACCCGGAGTCAGAGCCGCTTGGCGTAGCAGAGGCTGTCCTCGTGGTGGCGGTAGTAGCCGAACTTGGCGCACGGCTCGTAGCCGCTGGAGGTGTACAGGGCGATGGCCTCCGGCTGCTTGGTACCGGTCTCCAGGACCATGCGGACCCGGCCTGCCGCGCGGGCGTCCTCCTCCAGGGCCGCGAGCACGCGCCGGGCCAGGCCCCGGCCGCGCATCTCCGCGACGACGTACATCCGCTTCAGTTCCGCGTCGCCGTCCTCGTTGCCCTCCTCGTTGCGGTCCTGGCTGCGCCAGCCGCCGGTGGCCACGGGGCGGTCGCGCTCGTCGTACGCGATCAGGTACACGCCCCGGGGCGGGGTGAAGTCGGCGGCGTCCAGGACCGTGGCGTCGCCCCCGTCGCCGTAGCGCTGGTGGTATTCGGCCTGGACCTCGTCGTTGAGCTTCACGGCGTCGGGGTGATCGAAACGAACGCGGCGGATAATCATGCTGGGCATCGTACTTCTATGCAGTCGGCGGGGGTCCCGGATTTTGTGGACCCGGACCAGTGTGCCGGTATCGTGCCCGGGTGCTGACTGTGACCTCGGTGAACGTGAACGGGCTGCGGGCCGCCGCGAAGAAGGGCTTCGTGGAGTGGCTCGCCGGGACGGAGGCGGACGTCGTCTGCCTCCAGGAGGTGCGCGCCGAGCCGCACCAGCTGCCCGAGGAGGTCCGCCAGCCCGAGGGCTGGCACGTCGTGCACGCCCCGGCCGCCGCCAAGGGCCGCGCGGGCGTCTCCCTCTACACCCGGCGCGAGCCCGACCGGGTCCGGATCGGCTTCGGCTCCGCCGAGTTCGACGGCAGCGGGCGGTACGTCGAGGCCGAGCTGCCCGGCGTCACCGTCGCCTCCCTCTATCTGCCCTCCGGCGAGGTCGGCACCGAGCGGCAGGACGAGAAGGTCCGCTTCATGGGCGAGTTCCTGGCCCATCTGAAGGAGCTGCGCGAGCGGGCCGCCGCCGACGGGCGCGAGGTCCTCGTCTGCGGCGACTGGAACATCGCCCACCGGCAGGCCGACCTCAAGAACTGGCGCGGCAACACCAAGAACTCCGGCTTCCTGCCCGAGGAGCGGGACTGGCTCGGCCGGGTGTTCGCGGCCGAGGAGGGCGGCTACGTCGACGTCGTCCGCGCCCTGCACCCGGACGCGGAAGGTCCGTACACCTGGTGGTCGTACCGGGGGCGGGCCTTCGACAACGATTCAGGTTGGCGCATCGATCTTGCCGTGGCGACGCCCGGGCTCGCCCGACGTGCGGTCAAGGCGGTGGTGGAGCGAGCGGCCAGCCACGAGGAGCGCTGGTCGGACCACGCGCCGGTGACGGTGGTCTTCGAGATGTGAGGCCGGCCGCACGCGAGACCCTGCCGGCAGGCGTGGCCCCCGTGCGGTCCAGAGCGGTCGTCTCAGCCGGTCTGCGGGGCCCGTCCCTCGATCGTGAAGGTCAGGCGTGACGCCTCCGGTCCCCTGTTCCGTTCGGGTCCTCCGCCACGGCGGCCCTTGCCGACGGTGACGCGGACTCCGTCGTGGAGGAGGTCCTCGCGGGTCACAGGGGCCTCCTTCCCTGTCGCTCGGCGGCAGCAGTCGAGTGTGTACTGCTCGAGCCAGTCGGAGCGCACACCGGCCGGTGCCGGGCAGACGTCACCGCGAGCGGTCGCTCGGCACACGTAGTCGCCGTGTGGGTAGCCCTTGCGCGCGGCGAAGTACATGCGCCCGCCGCATCCCCGGCAGTGCACGACACCGATGAGCAGCGCAGACGTGGAGCGCCTGGGGCGGCGGGTGCCGTTCGACCGGACCTGGAGGGCGGCCTGCAGTGCGTCGAACTCGGCCTCGGACAGCAGGGGCTGCCCGATGAGCACGGGTGCACCCGCTTCGTCACGGACCGTCTGGCCGCCATGTGTGCGGTGGCCCTTGAGCGACGGGCTGCGCAGCACCTTGGACAGAGTGCCGGACGTCCACCGGAAGTGGTCGAAGTCGCGTCCGTGGCGGCGGCCCCCCGTTCGGCGCCCCTGGAGTTGGGCGTGGCGGTCTCGCGGGACCGGCACGCCCTGGTCGTTGAGTTCGCGTGCGAGGGCGATCAGCGAGCGCCCGGATCGCACCTCGCTCACCAGCGACCGTACGAGGGAGACGGTCTCGGGATCTGGGGCCAGACACCACCCGCTGCCCGAGGGGTGGGGTGCCTTCCGGTAGCCGAACGGCACCAGTCCGCCGCCGTAGCGGCCCGCCTCGCGCAGGGTGGCGTGGGCACTGGTGAGGCGCGCGGAGATGGTCTCGGCCTCCCGCTGGGCATCGCGGGCCAGCTCCATGCAGCGCCGGATGACGGAGCCGCCTGCCAGTGGCGTCACCACGAGCGGGACGTCGTCCTCGGGCATTCCGAAGGCGAGGGTCCTGCCGTGTCGGCGAGCCCAGGCCATCAACTCGGTCATGTGCTCCACGGAGCGCACAGCACGGTCCACGTGCGACCAGATGACCGCCTCGTACGCATGGGGCCGCTCCAACCAGGGGGAGAGCGCCGGCCTCTCGAACGGAGACGTCGTACGAGCCGAGACGCCGAGGTCCGAGACTTCGGCGACCAACTGGAAGCCGAGGTGGTCCGCGCAGCGCTGGACAGCGGAACGCTGGCGACCCGGTGACGTCGTCACGCTGGTCGCGCAACTCAGACGCAGAGCGGCCAACGCCCGGGGACGTCCGGCGGGGAGCAGCTCGGCGCCGTTGGGCGGAGCCGAGTGCGGGCTAGGGTGGGACATGTCGACACTCCTTGACAGAGTCGGCCGTACCCCGGGGCTGCTGGCACAGCCGCCGGGGCCTTTTCGATCTCACTGTCGGAGATCGAGTCGACATGCGTACGTGCTTGCCGGAAAGCTCCTCCGATGGAGTGAATGATCAGGTCTCAGCCTTTGTTCAGCCGGCGGTCCAGCGCCAGTGAGAGTTCCGCCTCCACGACGCTGCGGGCCAGCGGGCGCAGCCGTGGCAGGTCCTCCTCGGGGGCGTGCCGCAGGATCAGGTCGGCGAAGAGTTCGGCCAGGGCGTCGGCGTGTTCGCGTACGCGGGCGCCGGCCGCCAGCACCTCGGCGAGCGGGATGCCCTCACGGACCAGCGCGGAGGAGACGTCCAGCAGGCGCCGGCTGATGTGGACGATCTCGTCGCCGTCGGTGCCGAGGTAGCCCAGTTCCAGCGCGGCGGCGAGGTTCTCGGGGGTGACCTCGCCCTCGAAGCGGGCGGCGAGTTCCTCGGGGGTGAGGCGGACGGGCTCCTCCTCGGTGGGGGCGCCGACGCCGAGCAGGTCGGCGACATCGCGGCCCTGGTCGAGGGCGTCCGCGAGTTCCGCGATGCCGTTCAGGGTGTGGCCGCGCTCCAGCAGCGCCGCGATGGTGCGCAGCCGGGCCAGATGGTGGTCGTCGTACCAGGCGATACGGCCCTCGCGGCGGGGCGGCGCGATCAGCTTGCGTTCGCGGTAGAAGCGCAGGGTGCGCACGGTGATGCCCGCGAGTCGGGCCAGCTCCTCCATGCGGTACTCGCGCCTGATCGCGGGGTGTTCTGCGTCCTCTGCCACGACCGCAGCCTATGGCGTACCGCCGGTAACTTTCCTTCGTCCGCCCCCTACCGCCCAGTAGGCGACTGCTCTACAGTCCCATTGCGCCAGTGTTCACTGGCAGAGTCCTAGGCGATGCGTGGAGGCTTCGGGATGGCCGAGCACGAGCATGTACGGGTGGCGGTGATCGGGTCCGGGTTCGGCGGGCTGGGGGCCGCCGTGCGGCTGCGCCGCGAGGGAATCACCGACTTCGTCGTCCTGGAGCGGGCCGACAGCGTCGGCGGCACCTGGCGGGACAACAGTTATCCCGGGTGCGCCTGTGACGTGCCCTCGCACCTCTACTCCTTCTCCTTCGCGCCCAACCCCGACTGGCCGCGCACCTTCTCCGGGCAACGGCACATCCGCGCCTACCTGGAGCACGTCACCGACCTCTTCGGACTGCGCCCGCACCTCCGCTTCGACTCCGAGGTCACGCTGATGACCTGGGACGACGAGCACCTGCGGTGGAACATCGAGACCACCCGTGGCGCGCTGACCGCCGACGTCGTCGTCTCCGCCACCGGGCCGCTGTCCGACCCGAAGATCCCCGAGATCCCCGGCCTCGCGTCCTTCCCGGGCAAGGTGTTCCACTCCGCCCGCTGGGACCACGACTACGACCTGCGCGGCAAGCGGGTCGCCATGGTCGGCACCGGCGCCTCCGCCATCCAGATCGTCCCCGCCGTCCAGCCGCAGGTCGGCCGGCTCACCCTCTTCCAGCGGACCCCGCCCTGGGTGCTGCCCCGCGTGGACCGCGCCATCAGCGGCGCCGAGCGCTGGCTGCACCGGCGGCTGCCCGTCACCGCCCAGGTCCGGCGCGGACTGCTGTGGGGCATCCGGGAACTCCAGGTGCAGGCGTTCACCAAGCGCCCGGACGAACTCGGCCTGGTCGAACAGCTCGCCAAGCGGAACATGGCCCGCGCGATCAAGGACCCGGCCCTGCGCGCCAAGCTCACCCCGGACTACCGCATCGGCTGCAAGCGGATCCTGCTGTCCAGCGAGTACTACCCGGCGCTCGCCAAGCCGAACGTGGACGTCGTCGCCAGCGGGCTGAGCGAGATCCGCGGGTCGACGCTCGTCGCCGCGGACGGCACCGAGGCCGAGGCCGACGCGATCATCTTCGGTACCGGCTTCCACGTCACGGACATGCCCATCGCCGAGCGGGTGGTCGGCGCGGAGGGCAGCACGCTCGCGGAGTCCTGGAAGAACGGCATGCGGGCGCTGCGCGGCGCCTCGGCGGCCGGGTTCCCGAACTGGATGACGATCATCGGGCCCAACACCGGCCTCGGGAACTCCTCCATGATCCTCATGATCGAGTCCCAGCTGAACTACATGGCCGACTATCTGCGCCAGCTCGACGTCCTGGGCGGCCGTACCGCTCTCGACGCCCGGCCCGCCGCCGTCGAGGCCTGGAACCACAGGGTGCAGGAGCGCATGAAGCGGACCGTGTGGGACACCGGCGGCTGCACCAGCTGGTACCTGGACGCGAGCGGCCGCAACACCACCATCTGGCCCGGTACGACGACCGAGTTCCGGCGCGCCACCCGGCGGGTGGACCTCGCGGAGTACGAGGTCCTGCGGAAGCCCGCGCGGGTGTCCGGCCCTGGCGCCGGCCCGGCCGGCCGCAAGAGCGGGGCCGCCGCGTGAGCCGGAGCCCCCACGTCACTTCCGGCCCCTACGCCCCGCCGGCCCCGGCCCGTACTCTCACCGCCGTCTCCGCCGACGGCGCGCGGCTGCACGTCGAGGTGCACGGCCCCGAGGACGCGCCGCCGGTCGTCCTCTCCCACGGCTGGACCTGCTCGACGGCGTTCTGGGCGGCCCAGATACGGGACCTGGCCACCGACCACCGGGTGATCGCCTACGACCAGAGGGGGCACGGGCGCAGTCCCGCGAGCCCCGCCTGCACCACCCAGGCGCTGGCGGACGATCTGGAAGCGGTGCTCGCGCAGACCCTCACGCGCGGGGAGAAGGCGCTCGTCGTCGGCCACTCCATGGGCGGCATGACGGTCATGGCCGCGGCCGAGCGCCCCCGCTTCCGGGAACACGCCGCCGCCGTCCTGCTGTGCAGCACGGGGAGTTCACGGCTGGTCGCGGAGTCGCGCGTGGTGCCGTTGCGCGCCGGGCGCGTGCGCACCTGGATCACCGGGCGCGTCCTCGGTTCCCGCGCGCCCCTCGGGCCGGTCACGCCGGTCGCGCGGAGCATCCTCAAGTACGCCACGATGGGCGCCGGTTCCGCCCCGCACATGGTGGAGGCGTGCGCGCGGATCGTGCACGCCTGCCCGCGCGCCGCGCGCCACGCGTGGTCGGCCGTCCTCGCGGCGCTCGATCTCGACCACGGCATACGGCAGTTGAGCGCGCCCACCGCCGTGCTGCACGGCGCGTCCGACCGGCTCACGCCTCCAGTGCACGCCCGCGCGCTGGTCGCCGCGCTGCCGCACTGCGTCGGCCTCACCGAGCTGCCCGGCGTCGGCCACATGACCCCGATCGAGGCGCCGGAGCTGGTGACCGCCCGCATCCGGGACCTCGTCGGCACATATGTCACGGGGGCCGTCCCCGAGCACGGTTCCACCCCCGCGCAGATCAAGGAGGGCGCATGAGCAGGGTCAGCCTCGAAGGGCAGGTCGCGGTCGTCACGGGAGCGGCGCGCGGCGTCGGTGAGCTGCTGGCGCGCAAACTGTCCGCGCGCGGCGCGAAGGTGGCGCTGGTCGGGCTGGAGGAGGAGGCGCTCAAGGAGGTCTGCGGGCGTCTGCACAGCGACAGCGCCCACTGGTACGCGGACGTCACCGACCACGCGACGATGAGCCGGGTCGCCGAGGAGGTGAAGGCGCGGTTCGGGAAGGTCGACATCGTGGTCGCCAACGCCGGTGTGGCGACGGGCGGTCCGTTCGCCGACTCCGATCCGCAGGCGTGGCGGCGGGTGATCGAGGTCAATCTGATCGGTTCGGCGGTGACCGCGCGGGCGTTCCTGCCGGTGCTCGTGGAGAGCCGCGGCTATCTGCTCCAGGTCGCCTCGCTCGCCGCGATCACGCCCGCGCCGATGATGACGGCGTACTGCGCGTCCAAGGCGGGCGTGGAGGCGTACGCGCACAGCCTGCGCGCCGAGGTCGGCTACCAGGGCGTCCGCGTCGGCGTCGCGTATCTGTCCTGGACCGACACCGACATGGTGCGCGGCGCCGACCAGGACGACGTCATGCGGGAGCTGCGGCAGCGGCTGCCGTGGCCGTCCAACAAGACCTACCCGCTGGGTCCGGCGGTGGACCGGCTCGTCGCCGGGATCGAGCGGCGCTCGGCGCACGTGTACGGGCAGTGGTGGCTGCGGGGCATGCAGGGCGTGCGCGGATATCTGCCGGCGCTCATCGGGACGGTCGGGCAGCGCGAGATGAAGCGGTTCGCGCCCCGTCTCCAGGGCATGCGCTCGGGGCTCGTCGGCGCAGGTGGGGCGGCCGATGAGGCGGCCCGCGCTACGCACAGTAACTGATCGACATGCAGGCTGTGTTCGCCCGTGTGAATCTGGTCGAGGCCCCACCGAGGGGCCGGACCCCCACTCATCACGGGAGTGAACCCACATGGGTATGAAGGACCAGTTCCAGGACAAGTCGCGCCAGGCCAAGGAGAAGATGGACCAGGGCCGCGAGAAGACCGGCCAGCGCGGTCAGCAGCAGGGCCGCCAGGGTCAGCAGCAGGGCCGTCAGGGCCAGCAGCCGCCGGAGCGGGGCGGCCAGAACTACCGTGACATCGAGGACACGGAGCAGCAGATGGAGGACCGGCTCGACCGGGACTACGACGCCTGACCGCTGCGCTCGGCTTTGGCCGGTTGACGTGGGGTGCCCTTCTTCCAGGAGGGCACCCTGCGTTGGTTCCGGGGGTGGTTCGGTGGTCTCCTCGGGGGCCGGTGCGTGGTGGCTTGCCGCGCAGTTCCCCGCGCCCCCGGAAGCGCATCCCTTGGTGTCACGTTGCCCTTGGGGGCAGCATGTCACGTAGCCCTCGGGGGCAGCTTCGGGCGGGACCTGTTCGGGACGTCGCTGTAGGTCGGGGGGATCGCCGCCGGGTTGGACTCCAGGAGTTCCAGGGCCAGTTCCACCGCGTCGGCCAGTTGGGCGTGGCGGCCCTCGGCCCAGTCCAGGGGTGTGCGCAGGATCTCCAGGTCGGGGGCGACACCGTGGTTCTCGACGGACCAGCCGTAGGCGTCGAACCAGGCCGCGTTCATCGGGACGGTGATGACCGTGCCGTCGCCGAGGCGGTGCCGGCCGGTCATGCCGACCACTCCGCCCCAGGTGCGCTGGCCGACGACCGGGCCGAGCTTCAGCAGCTTGAAGGCGGCGGTGATCATGTCGCCGTCGGAGGACGTCGCCTCGTCGGCCAGGGCGACCACCGGGCCGCGCGGGGCGTTCGAGGTGTACGACACCGGTTGCGCGTCCCGGGTCAGGTCCCAGCCCAGGATCGTCCGGGTCAGCTTCTCGATGACGAGTTCGCTGATGTGCCCGCCCGCGTTGCCGCGCACGTCCACGATCAGCGCGGGCCGGGACACCTCCATGCGCACATCGCGGTTGAACTGGGCCCAGCCGGAGCCGCCCAGGTCGGGGATGTGCAGGTAGCCGCACCTGCCGCCGCTCAACTCGCGCACGACCTCGCGGCGTTTGGCCACCCAGTCCTGGTAGCGCAGCGGACGCTCCTCGATGAGCGGGACGACGGCGACCCGGCGGGCGTGCCCCGTCTCGTCCTCGGACGGTGTGAACGTCAGCTCCACCGTCGTACCGCCCGAGCCGGCCAGCAGCGGGTACGGGCCCGCCACCGGGTCGACCGGACGGCCGTCGACGTGGGTCAGGACGGCGCCCTCGCGGATGCCCGTGCCGGCCAGCGGCGAGCGGGCCTTGGAGTCGGAGGAGTCGCCGGCCAGGATGCGCTTGACCACCCAGCGCCCGTCCCGGCGGACGAAGTTGGCGCCGAGGAGGCCCTGCCAGCGCTGGTAGTGCGGGGGGCCCTCGTTGCGGCGGGCGGCGGTGACGTAGGCGTGCGAGGTGCCCAGCTCGCCGAGGACCTCGCGGAGCAGGTCGGCGAACTCGTCGGGGGACGCGACCCGTTCGACCAGCGGACGGTACTGGTCGAGCACCGCGTCCCAGTCGATGCCGCACATGCCCGGTTCCCAGAAGTAGGCGCGGATCAGGCGGCCCGCCTCGTCGTAGGCCTGGCGCCACTCGGCGGGCGGGTCGGCCTGGTGCAGGATGCGGCGTACGTCGATCCAGACGGTCGAGTCGGCGTCGCCGACCTCGGTCGAGGGCACCGCCCGCAGGTCGCCCTCGTCCACGACGACCAGCCGGGTGCCGTCGCCGCTCACCGTGAACCAGTCCAGGTGGTCGACCAGTTCGGACTTCTTCGCCTTGGTGATGTTGAAGTACTCCAGGGTCGGGCGTCCGCTGATGTCGGCAGGATTGACGAAGGTCTCGCCGAGCGCGCCGGAGATCGGCCAGCGCAGCCAGACCAGGCCGCCGCCCGCGACCGGGTACAGCCCGGAGTACTTGGAGGCGATCACCGGGAACGGCGTGACCCGGTTCGCCAGCCCCTCGACCTCGACCATCACGGCGCCGGCCTCGCCGGTCTCCTCGTCCTCCAGCGGATCGAGCCCGCCGGCGGCCGGGCGGCCCTCGGGGTTGAGGGCGAACGGGGACGGGGTCGCCGAGGAGAGCGGGACGAGGTACGGGCGGCAGCCGAGCGGGAAGGACAGGTCGCCGGTGTGCACGTCGTAGACCGGGTCGAAGCCGCGCCAGGAGAGGAAGGCGAGGTAGCGGCCGTCGCGGGTGAAGACCGGGTTCTCGTCCTCGAAGCGGCCGTTCGTCACGTCCACGATCAGCCGGTCCTTGATCCGGGCCAGCTTGATCTTGCGCAGGGAGCGGCCGATGCCCGGGTGCGACCAGGTGATCCAGGAGCCGTCGGGGGAGAAGGCGAGGTCGCGGACCGGGCCGTTGATGGACCGGATCAGCTCGGTGATCCCGGCCCCCGCCTCCGCGCCGCCCGGCTCCGTCGCCCCTTCCTCCGGCCCCGACTCCCCTTCCTCCGGCTGCGTCGCCCCCTCCTCCGGCTCCGTCTCCCCTTCCTCCGGCACGTCGATCAGCAGCAGCCGTCCGTCGTGCGAGGCCACGGCCAGGCGTTCGCCCTGGGGGTCGCAGGCCATCTCCAGGACCCGGCCCAGCGCGCCGGAGGCCAGCCGTCGGGGCGCGCGGGCGCCGGTGGCGCGGGGCAGGCGGGCGATCTCGACGGCGTCCTCGCCCTCGGCGTCGGTCACGTAGGCGACCTGCCCGGTGGAGCCCAGCATCTCCGGCAGCCGGACCCGGACGCCGGGCGTGTCGGTGATCGTACGGGCCGGGCCGTCGCGGTGGGTGAGCCAGTACAGGCTGCCGCGGACGACGACCGCGCTGGCCCGGCCGGTCTCGTCCGCGGAGATGCCGTCGATGTTCTGGGCGGCCGGCACCTGGTAGCGGCGGCGGCCGGTGCGCGGTCCGGCGAGCCGGATGTCGAGCTTGCGCGGCACCCCGCCCGGGGAGAAGTCGTCCACCAGCCACAGGTCGCCCGCGCACTGGTAGACCACCCGGTCGCCGTCGCTTGAGGCGTGCCGGGCGTAGAAGGCGTCGTGGTCGGTGTGGCGGCGCAGGTCGGTGCCGTCGTAGGCGCAGGAGTAGAGGTTGCCGACGCCCTCGTGGTCGGAGAGGAAGGCGATCCGGCCGGCGACGAACACGGGGCAGGCCAGATGGCCGTCGAGGTCCGGCAGCAGGCGCCGCCCGTGCAGCCACAGGCGGCCCATGGCGCCGCCGCGGTACCGCTTCCAGGAAGCCGGTTCGTGCGGCGGGGTGCCGGTCAGCAGCAGCGTCCTGCACTCGCCGGCGATGTCGGCGACCTGGATGTCGGCGACCGGGCCCCAGGGCAGCCGCCCGCCCGGGTCTCCGTCGGCGGGGACCTTGTAGGCCCAGGTGAAGTGGGAGAAGGGCTGGCCGTGGGAGGCCACCGCCAGGATGTCGCTCTCCGGGGTCCAGCCGCACACCTGGGTGTCGGCGCTGCCCCAGTACGTCAACTGGCGTGCGGGGCCGCCGTCGACGTCGACGAGGTGGATCTCGGGGACGAGGCTGCGCCAGGTCGTGTAGGCGATCCGGCGGCCGTCGGGCGAGAAGCGCGGGTGGCCGGCCTTGGTGCGGTCCGCGGTGAGCCGCCAGGCGCGGCCCGGGGCGTCGAGGGGGGCCAGCCAGAGGTCGTCCTCCGCGACGAAGCACAGCAGGTCGCCGCTGAGGTGGGGAAGGCGCAGATAGCTCACGTCCCCATGCTTTTCCGGTCAAAGGGCGCGAGCAACTTGTGGGGCCCGCGCTGTCCCGTTCCTTACAGGCCCTTCACCTTCGTGACCCAGCACACGTACGAAACTGTTTCGTTTCGCTGATGCTCGGGGTATCTTCATGGATGTACGAAGAAGAAGGCTCCGGAGTGGGAAGGTGACGGGCATGACCGAAGCTGTTGTGGCGGCACGTCGTAGCCGGATCACACCCGAGCGCGAGGCCGAGCTGTACGAGGCCGTGCTCGACCTGCTCCGAGAGGTCGGCTACGACGCCCTCACCATGGACGCCGTGGCCGCCCGCACCCGGTCCAGCAAGGCCACGCTCTACCGCCAGTGGGGCGGCAAGGCCGAACTGGTCGCCAAGGCCGTGCGGCACAACAAGCCGGGCCGGGCCGGGGACGTCGACACCGGCTCGCTCAAGGGCGATCTGCACGCGCTCACCATGCGCGCGGACGACTGCGAGATGGAACAGAGCTCCGCGCTGATGCGGGGCCTGGCCATGGCGGTGCACGGCAACCCGGATCTGCTCAAGGCGTTCCGGGAGCATCTCATCGAGCCGGAGATGGCGGAGTTCCACCGCGTGCTGCGACGGGCGATCGACCGGGGCGAGGTCCGTGCGGACAACCCCGCGATCGGGTTCGTGATGCACATGATGATCGGCGGGTTCGCCGCCCGCACCATGATCGACGAGCAGCCGCCGACGCAGGACTTCCTCCTTTCGTACATCGACGCCGTGGTCCTCCCCGCCCTCGGCGTTCCCGCGAGCTGAACGCTCTTCCCCAGCAAGCCCACCACCTGACGTCACCGCTCACGTCGTCGGGCTGATCACCCCTGCCCAGCTGAACCCAACGACCTGACCGGGAGTACGCCTCCGTGGCCACGTTCCTCTACAAACTCGGCCGCCTCGCCTTCCGGCGACGGCACTTCGCCGCCCTCATATGGGTCGCGCTGCTGACCCTCGCCGGAGTGGGCGCGGCGTCCGCGCCGGCCGCCGGCAACACGTCCTTCTCCATCCCCGGTACCGAGGCCCAGAAGGCCTTCGACCTGCTGGAACAGCGCTTCCCCGGGATGAGCGCCGACGGCGCCACCGCCCGGGTCGTCTTCAAGGCCCCGAAGGGCGAGAAGATGACGGACGCCGTCAACAAGGCGACCGTCAAGAAGACCGTCAAGGAGCTGGGAAGCGGCTCCGAGGTCGCCTCCGTCGCCGACCCCTACACCGGGCACGCCGTCAGCAAGAACGGCACCGTCGCCTACGCCTCGGTGAAGTACAAGGTCTCCGGCATGGAGCTGGAGGACTCCTCCAAGGACGCCCTGAAGGAGGCCGCGCAGGACGCGCGGGACGCGGGCCTCACCGTCGAGATCGGCGGTGACGCGCTGAGCGCCACCCCCGAGACCGGGTCCAGCGAGATCATCGGCATCGCGGTCGCCGCGGTCGTCCTGGTCATCACCTTCGGCTCGCTGCTCGCGGCCGGATTCCCGCTGCTCACCGCCATCGTCGGGGTCGGCATCGGCGTCTCCACGATCACCGCGCTCGCCAGCGCCCTGGACCTGGGCTCCACCACCTCCACCCTGGCATCGATGATCGGCCTCGCCGTCGGCATCGACTACGCCCTCTTCATCGTCTCCCGCTACCGCGCCGAACTGGCCGAGGGCCGCGAGCGCGAGGACGCGGCCGGACGGGCCGTCGGTACGGCGGGCTCGGCGGTCGTCTTCGCCGGCCTCACCGTCGTCATCGCCCTCGTCGGCCTGTCCGTCGTCAACATCCCGATGCTGACGAAGATGGGCATCGCGGCGGCGGGCACGGTCGCCATCGCCGTCCTCATCGCCCTGACCATGATCCCGGCGCTGCTCGGCTACGCGGGCCGCAGGATCAAGCCGGCCGGCCAGAAGAGCAGGCTGCTCGGCGGCGGCCGTACGCCGAAGAAGCCGGGCCGCCCCAACATGGGCACCCGCTGGGCGAGCTTCGTCGTCCGCCGCCCGGTCGCCGTGCTGCTGCTCGGCGTGATCGGCCTCGGCGCGGCGGCGATCCCCGCCGCCTCCCTGGAACTGGGCCTGCCCGACGACGGCTCCCAGCCGACCTCCACCACCCAGCGCCGCGCCTACGACCTCCTCTCCGAGGGCTTCGGGCCCGGCTTCAACGGCCCGCTGATGGTCGTCGTCGACGCCAAGGGCAGCGCCGACCCCAAGGCCGCGTTCACCAAGGTCGGCGACGAGATCAAGGGCCTCAAGGACGTCGTCACCGTCACCCCCGCCGCACCCAACAAGGCCGGCGACACCGCGACGATCACGGTCGTCCCCGACTCCAAGCCGTCCTCGACCACCACCGAGGACCTGGTGCACGCCATCCGCGACAAGGGCGCGGACATCGCCCGGGAGACCGACTCCGAGGTCCTGGTCACCGGCTCGACGGCGATGAACATCGACGTCTCGCAGAAGCTGAACGACGCGCTCCTGCCGTACCTGGCGCTGGTGGTCGGCCTGGCCTTCCTCCTGCTGATCGTGGTCTTCCGCTCGATCCTCGTCCCGCTGAAGGCGGCCCTCGGCTTCCTGCTCAGCGTGATGGCGGCCCTCGGCGCCGTGGTCGCGGTCTTCCAGTGGGGCTGGCTGTCGGGCCTGATGAACGTCGAGGAGACCGGCCCGGTCATGTCGATGATGCCGATCTTCATGGTGGGCGTCGTCTTCGGCCTCGCGATGGACTACGAGGTGTTCCTCGTGACCCGCATGCGGGAGGCGTACGTCCACGGCGAGAAGCCCAGTCAGGCGGTGGTGACGGGCTTCAAGCACGGCGCGCGGGTCGTGACCGCCGCCGCCGTCATCATGATGGCCGTCTTCTCCGGCTTCATCGGCTCCAGCGAGTCGATGGTCAAGATGATCGGCTTCGGCCTCGCCATCGCCGTCTTCTTCGACGCCTTCATCGTCCGCATGGCCATCGTCCCGGCGGTCCTCGCCCTGCTCGGCAAGCGGGCCTGGTGGCTGCCGAAGTGGCTGGACCGCGCGCTGCCGAACGTGGACGTGGAGGGCGAGGGCCTGCGCGCCCACGCCGAGCGCGAGGAGGAGAAGGAGCTGGTACGCGCCTGACGTACCGCTCCTGACACAGAGCGGCCGGTGAGGGTGCCCGTGGGGACGGGGCTGCACCCTCACCGGCTTTCTGCCGTCACCGCCCGCCCGGAATACGTTTCGTCCGTCCCACGGTGACCCGCTAGCGTGCGCGTATGACGACGACTGCTCATCCTCGTTTCGCCGCCGCCGTGGAGGAGTCGGGGCTGGGGGAGTTGCTGCCCCGGGTCCGGAGCTTCCCCGAGGCGACCCGGACCGCCGCCGAGGCCGCCGCCGCCATCGGGTGCGAGCTGAGCCAGATCTGCAAGTCGCTGGTCTTCGCGGCCGACGGGGTGCCCGTGCTGGTGCTCATGGACGGGGCCTCGCGGGTGGATGTCGAGCGGGTGCGGCGGGAACTGGGGGCCGGGAAGGTCACCCGGGCCGATGCCGGGCTCGTGCGCGAGACCACCGGGTACGCCATCGGCGGGGTGCCGCCCTTCGGGCACCGCACGCGCACGCGTGTCCTCGCCGACCGTTCGCTGCTCGCCCACGATGTGGTGTGGGCGGCGGCCGGCACGCCGTACACCGTCTTCCCGATCGAGCCGAAGGAACTCGTCACCCACGCGGGCGCGACACTGGTGGACGTGCGCGAGCAGCGCGCGTGACACCGCTGGTCGCGACGGCCGTCCTGCTCGCCGCCGTCACCCACGCCAGCTGGAACGCCATCGCGCACCGCATCACCGACAAGCTCGTCGGCTTCGCCCTGATCTCCGGCGGCGGGCTGCTGATCGGGCTCGCGGCGACCCCGTTCACGGCGTTCCCGGCGGGGCCCGCCTGGCCGTACCTGTTCGCCTCGGCCGCCGTGCACATCGCCTACTACGCGCTGCTGATGACCTCGTTCCGGCTGGGCGACTTCGGGCAGGCGTACCCCATCGCGCGCGGCAGCGCCCCGCTCGTCGTCACCGTCCTCGCCGCCGTCTTCGCGCACGAGGTGCCCGGCGCCTGGGCGAGCGCCGGCATCGCCGTGTCCTGCCTGGGGCTCAGCGGGGTCGGGCTGTGGGGGCTGCGGGGGAAGCGGCCCGACTGGGCCGCGATCGGCGCGGCCCTCGGGACGGGGGTGACCATCGCCGCGTACACGGTCATCGACGGCCTGGGCGTGCGGGCCTCGGGCACCTCCCTCGGGTACATCGCCTGGCTCATGGCCGTCCAGGGGGCGGTGCTGCCCGCGTTCCTGTACGCACGCGCGCGTGCCGACACGGTACGGCTCCTCCGGCCGTACGCCGCCCTCGGCTTCCTCGGCGCCGCGCTGTCCGTCGCCGCGTACGCCCTGGTGCTGTGGGCCCAGACCCGGGCCGCGCTCGCCCCCATCGCCGCCCTGCGCGAGTCGTCCATCATCGTCGGCGCGGCCATCGGCGCCCTGTTCTTCAAGGAGCGCTTCGGGGCGCCCCGGATCGTGGCGGCGGGCCTGGTGGTCGTGGGGATCGGGTTGATGCTGCGGGCCGGTTAGCGCGGCGCACGGCGCCGACATGACGGGCCGGGGTGCCGTGGCGCACCCTGGAAGCAGCGATTTTCGGAGGTGGTCGTCATGATGCACACCCCTGTGGGATGGCACGTCGAGCTGGAGTTCATGGAGGACGATCAGCACACGCGCGCGGTGGCCCTGGTGCGCTTGCCCGACGGCTCCGAGGTGCGGGCCCACGGGCGGGCCAGCCGGCACAACGTCGACGCGAACCAGCCCCGGGTCGGCGAGGAGATCGCCGGTGCCCGTGCCCTCAACGAACTGGCCATGCAACTGCTGACCAAGGCCCACGAGGAGATCGACCAGGCGTCCGGGCGGACCTCGCACCCGATCCACGTATGACACGCGCCCGGCGTGCGCCGAGGGCGCGCGCGGCTCAGGCGAGCGCCGTGCGGACCGCTCGTACCAGCGCCTGCGCCCTCGGGTCCGCCGTCACGCTCTGCCGGAAGCCGTTGGTGACATAGCCGAAGGCGATGCCGGTCTCCGGGTCGGCGAAACCGAGCGCGCCGCCGCGTCCGGGATGGCCGAAGGAACCGGGGGAGAGCAGCGGGGACGCGGCGCCGTGCAGCATGTGGCCGAGGCCGAAGCGGGTGCCCACCACCAGGACCCGGTCCGGTCCGGCGGACCGCTCCGTGCGGGCCAGTTCCGTGGTCTCCGGGGTGAACAGCCGGATGCCGCCGTCGACTTCGCCGATGAGCGAGGCGTAGAAGCGGGCCAGTCCGTCGGCCGTGGCGATGCCGTTGGAGGCGGGCAGAGCGGCGGCGCGGTAGCCGGGGTCGTTCTCGTCGGGGAGCGGGGTGATCGCGGCGAACGCGCGGCGGGTCAGGGAGTCCGGGTCGGCGTAGGCCTCGGCCACCGCCCGCTTGGGGCGGGTCTTCAGGCCGCCCGCGGTCTCGGGCGCGTCCACCGGCCCGACGCGGCCCACGCGCGCCTGCTCCGATTCCGGCAGGCCGAGCCACAGGTCCGCGCCGACCGGCCCGGCGATCTCGTCCGCGATCCAGTCGCCGACCGGGCGGCCGGTGATCCGGCGGAGCAGTTCGCCGGTGAGCCAGCTGTAGGTCTGGGCGTGGTAGCCGTGGTCCGTGCCCGGCTCCCACACCGGCGCCTGAGCGGCGACGGCGGCGGCGCCCAGGTCGGGGTCGGCGGCCTCGGCCGGGGTCAGCGGGCGGTCCAGCACGGGCACGCCCGCGCGGTGCGCGAGCAGGTCCCGTACGCGCGTGTGCTCCTTGCCGGCCGCCTTGTACTCGGGCCAGTACGCGCCGACCGGGGCGTCCAGGTCCAGTTCGCCGCGCTGGTGCAGGAGCAGCAGCGCGGCGGCGGCGACGCCCTTGGTGGCGGAGCGCACGATCTGCGCGGTCCCGGGCTCCCAGGGGGCCGTTCCGTCCACGTCCCTGGTGCCGGCCCACAGGTCCACGACCCGGTGTCCGTCCCGGTACACGGCGACGGCCGCCCCGCGCTCGCCGAGCAGCGCGAAGTTCGCGGCGAACGCCTCCCTGACCGGCTCGAAGCCCTCGGCCACAGTGCCGTTCACGTCCACGTCCGCCGCCCCTTCCGCTCTTCTGTTTCCTGCGACGGTGGGTGCAACGTGGGGTGCGCGCCTGCGATTCCTCGGTGGGATCAGCCCAACAGAATCGTTACGTCGATGTTGCCGCGCGTCGCGTTCGAGTACGGGCACACGTCGTGCGCCGCGTCCACCAGCCGGGCCGCCACCTCCGCGTCCAGCACCGGCAGGGAGACGCTGAGGGCGACCGCGAGGCCGTAGCCGCGGTGCTTGTTCGGGCCGATGCCGACCTTGGCGGCCACGGTGGAGCCGGTCAGGTCGTAGCCCTCGCGGTTGCCGACGAGGATCAGCGCGTTGTGGAAGCAGGAGCTGTAGCCGGCCGCGAACAGCTGCTCCGGGTTGGTGCCGTCGCCGTCGCCGCCCAGCTCCGGAGGCATCGCCACCTTCAGCTTGATCCGGCCGTCATGGCTGGTGACATAGCCGTCCCGGCCGCCGTGGGCGGTGGCCTCGGCGACGTACATGATCTTCATCGGACGCGTGTCGGCAGCGGTGCCCTCGGTCATGGCCGGCCTCCCCCGGAACAAGTGGCGCGCAAGTGCATCGTGCACAAGGTACTGGCCAGTAGGGCAGGGTGGACCGGCAGGGGGTGCGCAACCGCGGGTAACGCGCGTTGAGTACCGGAAACGCGCGTTGAGTACCGGATCAGTACCGGTCCGCCGCCGCGTCGGCGCGCTCGGTGAGCCTCCACAACTCCTCGCGCAACCGCGCGATCTCCCGCGCGCCCAGCCCCGTGGTCGTGAGCAGCGCGCCGGGCACGCGCGCCGCGCGCTCCCTGAGTTCCTCGCCGCGCCCGGTGCACGCGACCAGCACCGAGCGCTCGTCGTCCGTCGCCCGCTCCCTGCGCACCAGACCCGCCCCCTCCAGCCGCTTCAGCAACGGCGAGACGGTGCCGTAGTCCAGCCGCAGGGCCCGCCCCAGCTCCTTGACGCTGGTCTCCCCGCGTTCCCACAGCACCAGCAGCACCAGATACTGCGGGTAGGTGAGCCCGAGGTCGTCCAGCAGCGGGCGGTACGCGGCGGTCACGGCCCGCTGGGCGGCGTACAGCGCGAAGCACAGCTGGTCGTCCAGCAGCAGCGAGCCGTCGACGGCCGGGTCCTCGTTCGTCACGCGCCCATTGTCACGGACTTCGGGTCGAAGCCGAACGGCAGCTCCAGCCGGTGCGCCCGCATCAGCTCCTCGTCGGACAGCAGCGCGGCCGTCGGGCCGTCCGCCGCGATCACCCCGTCGCTCAGGATCAGCGAGCGCGGGCAAAGCTCCAGGGCGTACGGCAGGTCGTGGGTGACCATGAGGACCGTGACGTCCAGGGAGCGCAGGATGTCGGCGAGTTCGCGGCGCGAGGCCGGGTCCAGATTCGAGGACGGTTCGTCCAGGACCAGGATCTCCGGCTCCATGGCGAGCACGGTGGCCACCGCGACCCGGCGGCGCTGCCCGAAGGACAGGTGGTGCGGCGGCCGGTCGGCGAACTCCCGCATCCCCACCCGCTCCAGCGCGGTGTGCACCCGCTCCTCCAGCGCGGCCCCCTTGATCCCGGCGGCGGCCGGCCCGAACGCCACGTCCTCCCGGACGGTCGGCATGAACAGCTGGTCGTCCGGGTCCTGGAAGACGATGCCGACCTTCTGCCGGATCGCGGCCATGTGCTGCCTGCCGACCGGCAGCCCGGCCACGGTCACCGTGCCGGTGCCGCCGCCCAGGATGCCGTTGAGGTGCAGCACCAGGGTCGTCTTGCCGGCGCCGTTCGGGCCGAGCAGGGCGACCCGCTCGCCGCGCGCGATCGAGAAGTCCACGCCGAACAGGGCCTGGTGTCCGTCGGGGTAGGCGAAGGCGAGGCCGGAGACCTCCAGAGAAGCAGTCACAGGAACCATCCCAGCAGACAGACGACGAGGGCGGCGCAGGGGAGTGCCAGGGCGTGCCGCCACTGGGCACCGGACGCGGTCACCTTGTCGATGACCGGCATGGAACCGGCGTACCCCCGGCTCACCATGGCGAGATGCACGCGCTCCCCGCGCTCGTAGGAGCGGATGAACAGCGCGCCGGCGGACTTGGCGAGCACACCCCAGTGCCGTACGCCCTTCGCCTCGAAGCCGCGCGACTCACGGGCGATCCGCATCCGGCGCATCTCGTCGGTGATGACGTCGCCGTAGCGGATCATGAAGGAGGCGATCTGCACGAGCAGCGGCGGCAGCTTCAGCCGTTGCAGCCCGAGCAGGAGTTCGCGCAGCTCGGTGGTGGCGGCCAGCAGCACGGAGGCGGCGACGCCGACGGTGCCCTTGGCGAGGACGTTCCAGGCGCCCCACAGCCCGTTCACGCTGAGCGAGAGTCCCAGCACGTGCACCCGCTCGCCCTCCGCCACGAACGGCATGAGCACGGCGAACGCGACGAACGGCACCTCGATCAGCAGTCGCCCGAGCAGGAAACGGGCGGGCACGCGCGCGTGGTACGCGACGGCCGCGAGCAGCCCGGCGTACACCGCGAACGCCCACATCGCCTCGCGCGGGGTCGACACGACGACCACCACGAACAGGAACGCGGCGGCAAGCTTGGTGTGCGGCGGCAGACCGTGCACGGGCGAGTGCCCGTGCCGGTAGAGCCGGTGCGCGTGTCCCGCCCCCATCAGACGCCGGTGTTCACGGGAGAGACGTCGTCGGCGCGTCGCCTGCGCAGCGCCCAGAACACCGTGCTGCCCGCGACGACCGTGACGCCGACGCCGATCACGCCCGCGAGGCCGCCGGACAGCCGGGCGTCGGAGACGTCCTTGACGCCGTAGTCGGCGAGCGGCGAGTCGGCCGTGGCGTGCTCCTTCGCCTTCTTGTCGATCCCCTTGTCGTGCGCGATCTTCTCCAGGCCGTCGGGGTTCGCGGAGGCGTAGAAGCTGACGAAGCCGGCGAGGACCAGGGAGGTGACGAGGCCGGTCACCCACAGCGTGCGGCGCGAGGTGCGCGCCGCCACGGGCGCGGTGGGGGCGGGAGCGTCCACCAGCGCGCCGTTCACGCGCAACTGGAGCCGCTGCCGCAGGCCGCGCGCGCCGTACACCAGGTCCGGGCGTACGGCGATGACCGCGCCGACCGTCAGCGCGGTGATGACCGCCTCGCCGACGCCGATCAGCACATGGACGCCGATCATGGCGGTCGCGACCTTGCCGATGGAGACGTCGGTGGTGCCGCCGACCGCGTAGATCAGTGTGAAGGCGACCGCGGCGGCCGGCACGGACACCAGCGCGGCGACGAAGGAGGCCACGGTCACCGAGCGCCGCTTGCGGGGCAGCACGGCGAGCAGGCCGCGGAAGACGGCGTAGGAGACGACCGTCGTGACGATCGCCATGTCGGTGATGTTCACGCCGAGCGCGGTCAGCCCGCCGTCGGCGAACAGCACGCCCTGCATGAGCAGCACGACCGATACGCACAGGACGGCTGTGTACGGGCCGACGAGTATCGCGGCCAGGGCTCCGCCCAGGAGGTGACCGCTGGTCCCGGCGGCGACCGGGAAGTTGAGCATCTGCACGGCGAAGATGAACGCCGCCACCAGTCCGGCCAGCGGGGCCATCCGCTCGTCGAGCTCGCGTCGGGCGCCGCGCAGGCTCACCGCGAGGGCGCCGGCGGCGACCACTCCGGTGACCGCGGAGGTCGGGGCGTCGATGAATCCGTCAGGTACATGCACCGTACGATTTTAGGCCCTTGTTGCGAACGCTTTGCAAGAGAGACGAAGTCTCGTCTCCCGCCGAGGCGCGTACCGGAAAATGTGCGACTCTGGAGGGAAAGCGGATGCACGGCTTTCGCATAGGTCACGGTGCGTGAGAGGGCGGTCCGATGTCTGTAGTCGAACAGTACGCGCGCGCTCATATCGTCACGGACGAGGAGGACCCCGGGGCCGTACCCGTCGTGCTGCGGTACGACCCCGACGCCGATCCCCGCTCGGTCCGCGTCGGGCTTCCCGGACCGCACGAGTGGACCTTCTCCCGCGCGCTCCTCGAACGGGGACTGCGGACGCCGGCCGAGAGCGGCGACGTCCGGGTGTGGCCCTGCGGGCGCGTCCAGGCGGTGGTCGAGTTCCACACCGACGACGGGGTCGAGGTGGTGCAGTTCGAGTCGAAGACGCTGGTGCGGTTCCTGCGGCGGACGTACACCGTCGAGCCCGTACGGAGCTGAGCCGTACGACGCCGGGCCCCGGGGAGCCGGTCAGCTCCCGAGCTTCAGCAGCTTCGCCACGATCGGGCCGGCCGTGTCACCGCCGTGCCCGCCCGCCTGGACCACGCCGGCCGCGGCGAGGTCGCCCCGGTAGGCGGTGAACCAGCCGTTCGGCTTCTTCTGCCCGTCGACCTCCGCCGAGCCGGTCTTCGCGCCGTAGTCCGGGCCGAGCCCCGACATCGCCTCGGCGGCGGTGCCGTACGCGGCCGTGTACCGCATCAGCTCGCGCAGCTGGGACAGCGTCTTGGACGACAGGGTGCGGGAGGCGGTGGCCAGCGTGCGGTGGTCCACGGACGGCGAGACCAGGTACGGCTGGTGGAAGGTGCCCGACTTCACGGTCGCCGCCACGGAGGCCATGTTCAGCGGGTTCATGCGCACCCCGCCCTGCCCGATCAGCGAGGCCGCCATCTGCGCCGCCGACTGCACCGGCACCGAGCCGTCGAAGGTGGGCACGCCGATCGCCCAGTTGTTCATGGACAGCCCGAAGACCTGCTGGGCCTGCTTGGTCAGGTCGTCGTTCTTCAGCTTCTTCGCCTGGCTGATGAAGGCGGTGTTGCAGGACCGGGCGAAGCTCGCCTTGAACGTGCCGCCCTTGATCTCGAAGTCGTCGTCGTTGTGGAACTTCCAGCCGCCGTAGGTGAACGTCTTCGGGCAGGGGTGCGGCTTGTCCACCGACGCCAGGCCCTTGTCGAGCAGCAGCGACGACGTGATGACCTTCATCGTGGAGCCGGGCGCGAGGGAGCCCTGGAAGGCGGTGTTGAAGCCGTGCCCGCTGTTGGCGACCGCGAGGATCTCACCGGTCGAGGGCCGCAGCGCGACCACCGAGGCACGCGCGCGCCCCGCGACCTGCTGCTCGGCGGCGGCCTGGAGGCTGGGGCTGAGCGTCGTCCGCACGGTGCCCGGAGTGCCCTTGCTCAGTTCCACCAGCGTCCTGTCGGAGAGCTTGGCCGCCTTGGCCGCCTTGCCGCGCACCACGCGCAGCTCGACGCCCGCCGTGCCGCCCGCCTCCTTGCCGTACTTCTCCCGCAGCCCGTCCAGCACCGTGCCGAGGGACGGGTACCTGGCGGCCGTGATCTCGCCGCCGTCGCGGTCCAGCGCCTTCACCGGCGGGGTGCCGGACTCGCCGGTCACGAGCGTGTCGCCGTCGCGCAGCTCCGGGTGGACCACGGCGGAGTGCCAGTCGACCAGCGGCTTGCCGTCGCCGGCCCGGCGTACGACGGTGAGCGAACTGCGGTACGTCAGCGGCTTGCTGAGGCCCCGGTAGGCCACCGTGGCCTTCACGGAGAACGGCACCTCGGCGCCCTTCGCCGTCCCCGGCGTGAGCGTGACGTCCTTCAGGTGGGCGTCCTTGGTGTAGCCGGTGAGCAGTTTCCCGGCGGCGGCCGGGTCGTCGGTGGCGTCCGCCGCCCGGTCGGTCCTGCCCTGCTGCCAGGCGGTCAGGAAACGGGTGGAGGCCGTGCGGATCTCGGTCGCGGTGAGCGGGCCCGTCTTGACGGTGCTGTTGCCGGCCGTGGCGGACCGCTCGTCGGCCGCGGCCCCGCCGTACAGCGCGTAGACGCCGAACCCGGCACCGCCGACCACCACGGCGATCATCCCGCCGAGCACGGCGGGTCGGGTCTTCCGTCGCTCGGCGACGCGCCTTCTCTTGCCCACAGCCTCAGTTCCTCCGCACCTTTCCCAGGGTCCCCGCAGCCCTCACATTCCCCAACGACGGCAATCACCTTAAAGTCCCCGTCTGCCCGGGTGACGTCAGCCCGCGTTCCGTAGCACGCTTGCGACAATCGGTCCGGCGGCGTCGATGCCGTGCCCGCCGTCCTGGACCATGGCCGCTGCGGCGACGTCGTCGCGGTAACCGGCGAACCAGCTGTCCGACCTGGCTGCCCCGTCGACCTCCGCCGAGCCGGTCTTCGCGCCGATGTCCCCGCTCATCCCGGCCATCACACCGGCCGCGGTGCCGCTGCGCGCGGTGCGGTTCATCATGGCGCGCAGCTGCTGGACCGTGCCCGACGACAGCCCGCGCGCGCGTGCCGGTTCGCGGTCGTCCAGCTTCAGCGGCACGATCAGGGGCTGGCGGAAGGTGCCGGTCTTCGCGGTGGCCGTCACGGACGCCATGTTCAGCGGGCTCATCTGGACCTGGCCCTGGCCGATCAGGTTGGCCGCGGTGTCCGGGCCGCCGGAGGCGGGGACCCTGCCGTCGAACGTGGGCACGCCGACCTGCCAGTTGTTCCGTCCGAGCCCGAACCGCTCCTCCGCCTCCCGGGTGAGGGAGTCGACCTTCACCTCGTCCGCGAACTTCACGAACGCCGTGTTGCAGGAGCGGGCGAAGCTGTCGGCGAGGGTGGCGTGCTCGTCGGGCGCCAGCCCCTTGAGGTTCTGGAAGGTCTGGCTCTGCCAGACGGCCGACGGCGGGCAGGGCGCCGGTCCGCCGGCCGAGGTCAGCCCGTTGTCGATGAGGGTCGCCGCGCTGATGATCTTCATGGTGGAGCCGGGGGCGCGTTCGCCGAGGAGGGCCGCGTCGAAGCCGTCGTTGCGGTTGTTGGCGACGGCGAGTATCTCGCCGGTGCTCGGCTTGACGGCCACGACGGAGGAGTCGGGGTACTTCTGCACGGCCTTCTCGGCCGCAGCCTGGGCGCTCGCGCTGAGCGTGGTGGGGAGCTTGCCGGGCTTGCCCTTGGCCAGGGTGAGCAGCGGGGTGTCCGCGGCCTGGCTGCCGTCCGCCGCCGCCTGATGACGGATCACGAGTTCCACCCCGGCCCGGCCGCCGGTCTTGTCGCCGTACCGTCTGCGCAGCTCGTCCAGGATCGGACCGAGGGACGGGTACGTCACCCGGGTGAGCACCTTGCCGTCGCGGTCCACGGCCTCGATCTCGGGGGCCGCCGCATCGCCGGTGGTGAGGGTGTCCCCCTTGCGCAGGCGCGGGTGGACGACGGTGGGCTGCCAGTCGACCAGCGCGCGGTGGGAGGTCTCGCCGCGTACGACGGTCAGCTCGCTGCGGTACGCGAGCGGCCGGGACACGCCGGCGTACGACACCGTCGCCTTCACCGTGAACGGCACCGTGTCGCCGGTGGCGCGGCCGGGCGTGATGCGCACCTTGCCGATGTGCGCGGTGCCGCCGTAGGCCGACAGCAACTCCTGGGCCGCCTCCGGGTAGTTCGTGTACGATGCCGCGGTCGCCGCGTCGCCCTTCTCCCAGGCGGTGAAGAAGGCGCCGGTCGTCTCCTTCACCTCGGAGCCGCTGGGCGGACCGGTCCGCACGGCCGCCGAGCCCCCCGGGCCGTCGTCGCCGTTCAGCGCGGACGCGACGTTGTAGAGCCCGTACCCGGCACCGCCGAGCAGCGTGACACACACGCCGCCGACGACGGCCGCCTTGACCCCGTTGCGCATGGCGCGCATCCCCTCCCGTTCAGCCTGTTGAACGCGTTCAAAACAGGTCTCGGGAGCACTGTAAGCGGTTGCGCCGCCGCTGTGACGGGAGTTGCCGAAACCGTGACTCAGACCCAGGTGTCCAGCCACATCCGCGACCGCCACGAGTCGATCGGGATGGCCTGGCCGGTGTACAGGGGCCAGAAGTAGATGAAGTTCCAGGTGATCAGGAGGACCAGGACGCCCGCCGCCGTCGCGCCGATCACGCGGCGGGTGTCGGTGGAGCCCCGGGGGCCGACGATCGCGCCGATCATCATCGCCACCGCCAGACACAGGAACGGCAGGAAGACGACCGCGTAGAAGAGGAAGATCGTCCGCTCCTGGTAGTGGAACCAGGGCAGGTACCCCGCCGCGATGCCGCAGGCGATGGCGCCGGCCCGCCAGTCGCGGCGGAACGCCCAGCGCCACAGCACGTAGAGGATCGCGAAGCAGGCCGCCCACCACAGCAGCGGCGTGCCGAGCGCCAGGACCTCCCGGGCGCACTTCTGGCCCGCGTCCACCGGGCAGCCGTCGGCGCCGGGGGAGGGCGACTCGTAGAAGTACGACACCGGGCGGCCCAGCACGATCCAGCTCCACGGGTTGGACTGGTACGTGTGCGGCTGGTCGAGGTGGACGTGGAAGTTGTACACCTCGTGCTCGTAGTGCCACAGGCTGCGCAGCCAGTCCGGCAGGAAGGACCAGGTGCCGCCCTTGCCGTCGGTGGCCGCCCAGTTGCGGTAGTAGCCGCCCGTGCCGTCGGCCGGGGAGAGGATCCACCCGGTCCAGGAGGCCAGGTAGACCACCAGCGCCACCGGGATCGTCGCCACGAAGGCGGCACCGGTGTCGTACTTGAGGACGGCGAGGTACGGGTGACGGGCGCCCGCCACCTTGCGGGTGCCGACGTCCCACAGGACCGTCATCACGCAGAACGCGGCCAGGACGTACAGCCCGTTCCACTTCGTGCCCACGGCCAGGCCCAGCATCACCCCGGCCCCCCAGCGCCACGGCCGCCACCCGAAGCGGAAGGCGTCGGCGACCCGCTCGTCCGGCCGTACCCGCCCGTCCGGCCCGGCCGGCAGCGCGGCGGCCAGTCTCTCCCTGGCCCGGTCCCGGTCGACGACCAGACAGCCGAACGCGGCCACCACGAAGAACATCAGCACGCCGTCGAGCAGCGAGGTCCGGCTCATCACGAAGTGCAGGCCGTCCACCGCCATCAGCGCGCCCGCCAGACAGCCCAGGAACGTCGAGCGGAACATCCGGCGGCCGATCCGGCACAGCAGCAGGACGGAGAGCGTGCCCAGCAGCGCCGTCATGAACCGCCAGCCGAACGGGTCGAACCCGAAGACCAGCTCGCCCAGGCCGATGACGTACTTGCCGACCGGCGGGTGCACCACGTACGCGGGGTCCGTCGGGATCGTCAGATGCCCGTTCTGCTGGAGGACCATGTCGTTGGCGTTCTTGCCGTACCGGTCCCAGCTGACCTCGAAGCCGCGGTGGACGAGTGCCCACGCGTCCTTCGCGTAGTACGTCTCGTCGAATATCACCGCGCGGGGGCTGCCCAGGTTCCAGAACCGCATGACGCCCGCCATCAGCGTCACCAGCAGCGGCCCGCCCCAGCCCGACCAGCGCGTGAGCCGCTCGGCGAGCACCGGCGGCACGCCGAGCGCCCGCCACAGCCGGGGGCTCGGCTCGGCGTACGGCGGCACCAGCCGGTCGCGTACGTCGCCCGCGGGCGCGTCCGTGGCCGGCGCGTACCCGAATCGGCGCAGCCGCCGCTGCCACGACGGCCGGCGGTCGTGCGGTGCCTGGTCCTGCCGGAGGTCCATGGAGGACGCGGTACTGGTCACCGCGCCATCGTAGGGAAACGTCCTGTGGGAGTCCCGTGCATGTGCGGTACCGGTCGGGACACGGTCGGTTTCGTCCCGCTCACGGGTGCCCGGTTCTCCGGGGAGGAGGCCCCGGATCTCCTGGGAGGATGGGGGTGTGACTGGAACCCTTGTCCTGGCAGGTACCCCCATCGGCGACATCGCGGACGCGCCGCCCCGGCTCGCCGAGGAGCTGGCCGGCGCCGACGTGGTCGCCGCCGAGGACACCCGGCGGCTGCGCCGGCTCACCCAGGCGCTGGGCGTCACCCCCAAGGGCCGCGTGGTGTCGTACTTCGAGGGCAACGAGTCCGCCCGGACCCCGGAACTGGTCCAGGAGCTGCTCGGCGGCGCGCGCGTGCTGCTGGTGACCGACGCCGGCATGCCCTCCGTGTCCGACCCCGGCTACCGGCTGGTCGCCGCCGCCGTGGAGCAGGACATCCGGGTGACCGCCGTGCCGGGCCCGTCCGCCGTGCTCACCGCGCTCGCCCTGTCCGGGCTGCCCGTCGACCGCTTCTGCTTCGAGGGCTTCCTGCCCCGCAAGGCCGGCGAACGGCTGTCCCGGCTGCGCGAGGTCGCCGGTGAGCGGCGCACCCTCGTCTACTTCGAGGCCCCGCACCGGCTCGACGACACCCTCGCCGCCATGGCCGAGGTCTTCGGCGCGGACCGGCGGGCCGCCGTCTGCCGGGAGCTGACCAAGACGTACGAGGAGGTCCGGCGCGGTCCGCTGGCCGAGCTGGCGCGGTGGGCCGCGGAGGGCGTGCGCGGCGAGATCACCGTCGTGGTCGAGGGCGCGCCCGAGACCGGGCCCGAGGAACTCGACGCCGAGGAGCTGGTGCGCCGGGTCCGGGTCCGGGAGGAGGCCGGCGAGCGCCGCAAGGAGGCCATCGCGGCGGTGGCGGCGGAGGCGGGACTGCCGAAGAGGGTCGTGTTCGACGCGGTGGTGGCGGCGAAGCGCTCCGCTGGGTGAGGCGGGTTGTCGCGCAGCTCCTCGCGCCCCCTCCGGGCGCCTCCGTGCGCCCCATGAGGGGGCAAAAGGCTGGCGTCGATGGCAAAGCACAGCCGCCTCATTCGCGACCGTTTGGCAAGCGATGTCCAAATCGCCTCCAACACTCGACAGGCCGGCTGCATTCGCGCCGGTGGAGGCGTCCACTGGTCGAAGGGACGCACCCGTCCAGAGGGACGCACCCGTCCGACAGGGAGCTGGCATGAGTGACATAGCAGGGCGGACCGGCCTCCGTGCCACAGCCACAGCCGTCGTTCACGAGTCGTACTCGTTCGCCTGCATGCGCTGCGGGCACGGCTGGGAGCAGTCGTACGAGATAGAGCACCACATGAACGCCCAGGGGGAGGAGTTCGTGCTGTACGTGGCCGACGGCCGGGTCGTGCCGTCGCCGCTGAGCCGGCCGTACTGCCAGAACTGCGACGGCCATGTCGTGCGGATCATGCGCGCGGGCCAGGTCTCCGCGGTGCGCGGCCCGGCCGAGCGGCAGCACCACCGCGTGCCGCAGGCGGGCCCGGTCGAGACACCGCAGGTGCCCGCGCAGGCCGCACAGGCCGTACCGGCCAGGGCGCCGCACCACTGGCACCTGTCCGATCTCCTGCACCCGTTCCAGCGCAAGGCCAGCTGAGCGGATCGCCGGCCGCCGGGGGCATGCCCCTTCCGTAGGATCGGAGCATGCCTTCGAACGCCGGTCACAGCCCCAAGGACGCCGACAAGAACGCGGCACCGCCGCTGCCCCAGCCCTTGGCGGTGCCCGTCGCCGACTCCCACACCCACCTCGACATGCAGTCCGGCACGGTCGAGGAGGGCCTGGCGAAGGCCGCGTCGGTGGGCGTCACGACGGTCGTCCAGGTCGGCTGCGACCTCAAGGGCTCGCGGTGGGCCGCCGAGACCGCGGCGGCGTACGAGAACGTCCACGCCACCGTCGCCCTCCACCCCAACGAGGCGCCGCGCATCGTCCACGGCGACCCGGACGGGTGGTCGAGGCAGGGCGCCCGGGAGCCCGGCGGCGACGCGGCGCTGGACGAGGCCCTCGCCGAGATCGACCGGCTGGCCGGGCTGCCGCAGGTGAAGGGCGTCGGCGAGACGGGCCTGGACCACTTCCGCACCGGCCCCGAGGGCAAGGCCGCCCAGGAGCGGTCCTTCCGCGCCCACATCGAGATCGCCAAGCGGCACGGCAAGGCGCTCGTCATCCACGACCGCGACGCCCACGCCGACGTCCTGCGGGTCCTGAAGGAGGAGGGCGCCCCCGAGCGCACCGTCTTCCACTGCTACTCCGGCGACGCCGGGATGGCCGAGATCTGCGCCCGCGAGGGCTACTTCATGTCCTTCGCCGGCAACGTCACCTTCAAGAACGCCCAGAACCTGCGGGACGCCCTCGCCGTCGCCCCGCTGGAGCTGGTCCTCGTGGAGACCGACGCGCCGTTCCTCACCCCGGCGCCGTACCGCGGACGGCCCAACGCCCCCTATCTCGTTCCGGTCACGGTCCGCGCGATGGCCGCCGTGCGCGGGATCGACGAGGACGCGCTGGCGACGGCTCTCGCCGCGAACACGGCCCGTGCCTTCGGCTACTGACGGCCCGTTCGGACTGCTGACCATCCGTGCGGGCGCCGACCGCCCGTTCGAGACGCGACAGTCCGTAGTCGAGTCGCTTTGGAGAGTGACCAACGCTCCGCTAGGTTCTGGGGGCCCGATCCGGACCCCTCAGGCCCCTGGAGCGTGTCGGCGTGAGCACGTCGCAGTACGAGACGTACGACCCCTACGGCCATGACGCCTCCGTCCACACCGCGGAGACGCTGCCGTACGGCATCCGTGAGGACACCTACCGGCCCGCCTACGAGGCCGAGGCGTACTTCGTCACCGAGTCGGCACCGCCGCTGCCCCGGCAGACGACGAGCGCGCCCGCTCCCGGAACGCAGGGTCAAGAGACGCCGGCTCAGGAGACGCTGGTTCTCGAGGCCGAGGCGTCCGAGGAGGCCGACGGGCGGGCCGTGCGCCGGCGCAGGGCCCGCTACGGCGAGCGCCCGGACTCCGCCGTGCGCCGCCTGCTGCCGCAGGCGCTGGTCGTGGCCTTCCTGGCCGGCGGCACCACCGCCTTCGTCGCCAACGACAAGGCGGTCGAGCTGAGCGTCGACGGCAGGCAGCGCAGCCTGCACACGTTCGCCGACGACGTGAGCGAACTGCTCGTCGAGGAGGGCGTGCGCGTGGGGACGCACGACATGATCGCGCCCGCCCCCGGCACGGCGCTCGCCAGCGGCGACGCGGTCGCGGTGCGGTACGGGCGCCCCGTGCGGCTCACGCTGGACGGCCGGCGGCGCGAGGTGTGGACGACGGCGCGCACGGTGGAGGGCGCGCTGGACGAGCTGGGGGTGCGCGCCGAGGGCGCCTATCTGTCGACCTCGCGCTCCCAGCGCATCGGACGCGCCGGGCTCGCGCTCGACGTGCGCACCGAACGCGCGGTCACCGTCCTGGCGGACGGCCGGACCCGCACCATCCGCACCAACGCGGCCACCGTCCGAGAAGCGGTCGAGGAGGCCGGGATCACGCTGCGCGGCCAGGACACCACGTCCGTGCCGCCGGACAGCTTCCCGCGCGACGGGCAGACGGTGACCGTGCTGCGGGTGAGCAGCACCCGGGAGATCCACGAGGAGCAGATCCCGTTCGCGGTCGAGCGGACCGCCGACCCCACGCTCTTCCAGGGCACCGAGGTCATCGCGCGGCCCGGGCAGCCCGGGCTGCGCAGGACCACCTACTACGTGCGCACCGTCAACGGGGTACGGCAGAAGCCGCGCCCCGAGACGTCGGAGGTCGTACGCACCCCGCGCGCACAGGTGATCAAGGTGGGCACCAAGCCCCGGCCGCCCTCCGTACGGGACGCCGACCGTCTGAACTGGCAAGCGCTCGCCGTCTGCGAGTCCGGCGGCCGGCCCCACGCGGTCGACCCCTCGGGGACGTACGGCGGGCTGTACCAGTTCGACGCCCGCACCTGGCACAGCCTCGGCGGCAAGGGCCGCCCCCAGGACGCCTCGGCGGAGGAACAGACGTACCGGGCGAAGAAGCTGTACATCCGGCGGGGGGCGAGTCCCTGGCCGCATTGCGGGGCCAGGTTGCGGGGGTAGCCGGTGGGGGCGGGGCAGCGGGGCTGAGTCTTCGGGTGCGGGCGCGTCCTGGCTGATCGCGCAGTTCCCCGCGCCCCTTCGGGGCGCCGGCGGGAACCCCGCCCGGCCGGCCGCGGCGCGGGGCACCTGGCAACCCGGGCCAGTACGGCCCCGTACCCTTGTCCCGTGAGCAGCCCCACCCCCGACTCCCTCCTCGGCCCCGCCGACATCCGCGAACTCGCGGCAGCGCTCGGTGTCCGCCCCACCAAACAGCGCGGCCAGAACTTCGTGATCGACGCCAACACGGTCCGCCGTATCGTCCGTACCGCCGAGGTCCGCCCCGAGGACGTGGTCGTCGAGGTCGGCCCGGGGCTCGGCTCGCTCACCCTCGCGCTGCTGGAGACCGCCGACCGCGTCACCGCCGTGGAGATCGACGACGTCCTCGCCGCCGCCCTCCCGGCCACCATCGCCGCGCGCATGCCGGACCGCGCCGACCGCTTCGCGCTGGTCCACTCCGACGCGATGCACGTCACCGAGCTGCCCGGCCCCGCGCCGACGGCCCTGGTGGCGAACCTGCCGTACAACGTCGCCGTCCCCGTGCTGCTGCACATGCTCGACACCTTCCCCAGCATCGAGCGGACGCTGGTCATGGTGCAGTCCGAGGTCGCCGACCGGCTCGCCGCCGCGCCCGGCAACAAGGTCTACGGCGTACCGTCCGTGAAGGCCAACTGGTACGCCGACGTGAAGCGGGCCGGGGCCATCGGCCGCAACGTCTTCTGGCCCGCGCCCAACGTCGACAGCGGCCTCGTCTCGCTCGTCCGGCGGACCGAGCCGATCAAGACCACCGCCACCAAGAACGAGGTCTTCGCGGTGATCGACGCGGCCTTCGCCCAGCGTCGCAAGACCCTGCGGGCGGCGCTCGCCGGCTGGGCCGGGTCCGCGGCGGCGGCCGAGGCGGCCCTGGTCGCGGCCGGGGTCTCGCCGCAGGCGCGCGGCGAGTCGCTGACCGTCGAGGAGTTCGCGCGGATCGCGGAGGCCGCGTCACCGCTGGGGGCGACCCCCGCACCCCCGAACGAGGAGAGCGGCGAGTGAGCGTCACGGTCCGGGTCCCCGCCAAGGTCAACGTCCAGCTCGCGGTGGGCGCCGCCCGCCCCGACGGGTTCCACGACCTGGCCAACGTCTTCCTCGCCGTCGGGCTGTACGACGAGGTCACCGTCACGCCGGCCGACGAGCTGCGCGTCACCTGCGAGGGCCCGGACGCCGGCCAGGTCCCCCTGGACCGCACCAACCTCGCCGCGCGCGCGGCCCTCGCCCTCGCCGCGCGCCGGGGCATCGACCCGCACGTCCACCTCCACATCGCCAAGGACATCCCGGTTGCCGGCGGCATGGCGGGCGGCAGCGCGGACGGCGCGGGCGCGCTGCTCGCCTGCGACAGGCTGTGGGGTACGGGTGCGTCGCGGGCGGAACTCCTCGCCATCTGCGCCGAACTGGGCAGTGACGTGCCGTTCAGCCTGGTCGGCGGGGCGGCGCTCGGGGTCGGGCGGGGCGAGCGGCTGACCGTCCTGGAGGTCGGCGGCACCTTCCACTGGGTGTTCGCGATGGCCGAGCGGGGCCTGTCGACACCGGCGGTGTTCCGCGAGTTCGACCGGCTGGCCGAGGGGCGGGAGATCCCGGAGCCGGTGGCGTCGGCGGAGCTGCTGGAGGCGCTGGCGAAGGGGGACGTGGAGGGGCTGGCGGCGGCGGTCTCGAACGATCTTCAGCCCGCGGCGCTGTCCCTGTTCCCCGAGCTGGCGGACACGCTGGAAGCGGGGCGCGGGGCGGGTGCGCTCGCCGCGCTGGTCTCCGGTTCCGGCCCTACGACGGCGTTCCTCGCGCGGGATGCCGAGTCGGCGGAGAAGGTGGCCGAGGCGCTGAGGGCGTCGGGGACGTGCAGGGCGGTGCGGGTGGCGGCGGGGCCGGTGGCGGGGGCGACGGTTCTCTGAGGGGGGTCAGTACTGGTCGATGGCGGTCAGGTCGATGTCGATGTCGAAGGGCACGCCGACCTTGACGTGGTCGTGGTAGATGCCGGTCAGCGCATAGGTGCCGGTGGCGTCGCCGCGTTCGTACACCTGGACCACAGGGTGGTCGTCCTGGCCCGCCATCTCGACCAGCCAGAAGTGGGGGATGCCTGCTACGGCGTACTTGTGCGGCTTGTACTCACGGTCGCGGGCCTCGGAGTCCGGCGACACAACCTCGACGGCCAACAGCACATCGGCCACCTCGAAACGGGTCTGACGCTGACCGGTGAAGGCTTCTTTGCGGACCACGGAGATGTCCGGCCCCGGACCGTTACGCCGGTCCAGTACCACCGTCATCTCACACGCGACCTTCAAGCCGGACGGCACGGTGCTGCGCAGTCCGTTCGCCAGCAGATGGATCGCGGCGTAGTGGAAGTGGCGCTGCGGACTCACGAAAACCAGGCTCCCGTCGATCAGCTCGGTGTGCGGCGGGAGATCCGGCAGCGTGAGCAGGTCGTCCACGGTGTAGCCGTCCTGCGGTGGCACCGGCCACTGGACTCGGTGCTTTACGGACTCGGCGGTCATGGTTCCTCCCATGGACGGGATCCTGCTGCCTGCCCTCCACGGTAGCGGCCCGTTCCCGATCACGTCATCACAAAGAGTGACAAGCCCCTCGCGCTCCGCCCCCCACCCCGAGGCCCTACGCTAGAAGGCTGACCCCCGCGGCGGAGCCGCACGTCGAAACAGCCGCGCGCACAGGAGTGAAATGGCCGTCAACCTGGTCAATGTCGAGAACGTCAGCAAGGTGTACGGCACCCGTGCCCTGCTGGACGGCGTCTCGCTCGGCGTGTCGGAAGGGGACCGGATCGGGGTCGTCGGACGCAACGGCGACGGCAAGACCACCCTCATCCGCATGCTCGCCAAGCTGGAGGAGGCGGACACCGGACGGGTGACGCACTCCGGCGGGCTGCGGATCGGCGTGCTCACGCAGCACGACTCCCTCGACCCCGAGGCCACCGTGCGTCACGAGGTCATCGGCGACATGGCCGACCACGAGTGGGCCGGGAACGCCAAGGTCAGGGACGTACTGACCGGGCTGTTCGGCGGGCTGGACCTGCCGGGCTTCCCGAAGGGGCTGGACACCGTCATCGGCCCGCTGTCCGGTGGCGAGCGGCGCCGGATCGCGCTCGCCAAGCTGCTCATCGAGGAGCAGGACCTGCTCGTCCTGGACGAGCCCACCAACCACCTGGACGTCGAGGGCATCGCCTGGCTCGCGGAGCACCTGCGGAACCGGCGCTCGGCGCTGGTGTGCGTGACGCACGACCGGTGGTTCCTGGACCAGGTGTGCACGCGCATGTGGGACGTGCAGCGCGGTGACGTGTACGAGTACGAGGGCGGCTACTCCGACTACGTCTTCGCCCGTGCCGAGCGCGAGCGGATCGCCGCGACCGAGGAGGCCAAGCGGCAGAACCTCATCAGGAAGGAGCTGGCGTGGCTGCGGCGGGGCGCCCCCGCGCGTACCTCCAAGCCGCGCTTCCGCGTGGAGGCCGCCAACGAGCTGATCGCGGACGTGCCGCCGCCCCGGGACAGCAGCGAGCTGATGAAGTTCGCCTCCTCCCGGCTCGGCAGGACCGTCTTCGACCTGGAGGACGTCACCGTGCAGGCCGGGCCGAAGGTGCTGCTCAAGCACGTCACCTGGCAGCTCGGCCCGGGCGACCGGATCGGTCTGGTCGGGGTCAACGGCGCCGGGAAGACCTCGCTGCTGCGCGCCATGGCGGCCGCTGCCCGCAGCGGGGGCGAGGAGCAGCCGGCGGGCGGCCGGATCGCCGTCGGCCGGACCGTCAAGCTCGCCTATCTCTCCCAGGAGGTCGCCGAACTCGACCCGACCTGGCGGGTGCTGGAGGCCGTGCAGCGGGTCCGGGAGCGCGTCGACCTCGGCAAGGGGCGCGAGATGACGGCCGGGCAGCTGTGCGAGACGTTCGGCTTCACCAAGGAGAAGCAGTGGACGCCGGTCGGGGATCTCTCCGGTGGTGAGCGGCGGCGGCTCCAGCTGCTGCGGCTCCTCATGGACGAGCCCAACGTCCTCTTCCTGGACGAGCCCACCAACGACCTCGACATCGAGACCCTCACCCAGCTGGAGGACGTCCTCGACGGCTGGCCCGGCTCGATGATCGTCATCTCCCACGACCGGTTCTTCGTGGAGCGGACGACGGACCGGGTCTTCGCCCTTCTCGGCGACGGCACGCTGCGGATGCTGCCGCGCGGCATCGACGAGTACCTGGAGCGGCGGCAGCGGATGGAGGAGGCGGTGGCCGCGCAGGTCGCCGCCGCGGCGCCCAAGCCGGTCACGCAGGAGCGGAGCGCGGCCGACCAGCGTGCCGCGAAGAAGGAACTCCAGAAGATCGAGCGCCAGTTGGACAGGATCTCCGAGAAGGAGTCCAAGCTGCACGCCCAGATCGCCGACAACGCCACCGACTTCGGGAAGGTCGCCGAACTCGACGCCCAGTTGCGGGATCTCGCCGGGGAGCGCGAGGAACTGGAGCTGCGCTGGCTGGAACTGGCGGAGGACGCCTGATCGCTCACGCCCGCTCACGGAGGGGGCGCGTGCGCCGCGTGAAGGGGGAGTGAAGGCGCGTAACGGCGGCATCACGGGCCGGTCGTCCCTTGGGAACAGGGGAGGGCACGGCCCCGTGTTCTGTCTGTACCGGGTGATAGAAAGAGCCGTCTGAGAACTGTCTGAGAACGAACGACCTTGAGTCCGTCACGAACCTCAGGGCGTGGCTAAAAATCAGTGAACGAGGGGGAAGAGCGCTGATGACTCAGCCGCCCAACCAGCCGCCGCAGGGCGGATTCGGACCGCCGCAGGACCAGCCGTCGGGGGCCCAGCCTCCGCAGGCGGGCGGTTTCGGCCCGGCCCCGCAGACGCCACCGGCCCAGGGCGGTTTCGGTGCCGCTCCCCAGAACCCGCCGGCCCAGGGCGGTTTCGGTGCGCCCCAGCCGCCCGCCGGGCCTCCGCAGCAGCCCCCGCAGCCCCCGCCGGGTTACGGCTATCCGCAGCAGCCACCGCAGCCGGGCCCGTACGGCTCCGCCCCCGGTCCCTACGGCTACCCGCAGCAGCCCGGTCCGTACGGCGCCCCGCAGCCCGGCTACGGCCACCCGCAGCAGCCGCCGTACCCGGGCATGCCCGGCGCCGCGCCCGGCGGGTCCTTCGACGGCAAGCCGGCCTCCCGGAAGAAGACGGCGCTGATCATCGGCGCCGCGGTGGCCGCGCTGCTCGTCATCGGCGGCACGGTGTTCGCGGTCACCGGCGGCGACAGCGACGGCGGCAGGAAGAAGCCGGTCGCCCAGCAGAGCGACGACCCCAAGAACTCCGCCACCGCCCCGCCGACGACGTCCGGCGGCGGTGAGGACCCGGAGAACCTCAACAAGGGCCGTCAGCCCGGCGAGGCGAAGGTGCTCTGGTACAAGCCGGCGCCGGACGCCCCGGCCTCCGGCGCCGACGCGCCCGGCATGTGGATCACCGGCGACACGGCGGTGAAGGCGGCGTACAAGCAGGTCTTCGCCTTCCGCACCGGCGACGGCGGCACCGCCTGGGGGCCGCTCGCCCTCCCGCAGAAGATCTGCGCGGTCACCCCGCAGAAGTCGGCCGACGACAAGGTCGTCGTGGCGTACATGAACGGCGGCGGCGACCGCGCCAAGTGCAACCAGCTCCAGCAGCTCGACCTGCGCACCGGCGAGAAGGGCTGGAGCACCGAGGTCGCCGACGGCGGCCTGTTCGACAGCGCGCTCACCGTCGAACTGACGGTGAGCGGCAAGACGTTGATGGTGGGCCGTTCGCAGTCGGGCACGGCGTACGACATCGACAGCGGCAAGAAGCTGTACGACAAGAAGAAGTACGGCGCGGCCTGCTTCCCGGCCGCCTTCGCCGGTGGCACCGGCCGGCTGGTCCAGGTGGCCTCCTGCGGCGCCGGCACCGCCAAGGAGCACGAGGAGATCCAGGAACTCGACCCGGCCACCGGCAAGGTGCGCTGGACCCAGACGGTCAAGAAGGGCTGGGAGGTCACCCGGACGTACTCGGTCGACCCGCTCGTGGTCTACCTGACCAACCGGGACAAGAAGACCTGGAACATCTCCACGTTCACCAAGGACGGCAAGTTCCGCTCGGAGGTGAAGGTGAACGAGAAGTTCGCCCCCCGCTGCGGCTGGGCCGTCCTCGAACGCGAGTTGCAGGGCTGCCAGGGCGTCGCGGTCGACGCCGACATGCTCTATCTGCCCACCGACTCCACCATCAGCGCCAACGAGATCGTCGCGATCAGCCTCTCCGACGGCAAGGCGAAGTGGCGGGTCAAGTCCCCGGTGGACCAGCCGATGGCGCCGGTGAAGGTCGAGGGCGGCAAGCTCATCGCGTATGTGCAGCCGTCGTACGACGCGGGCGGCCAGGTGGTGTCGGTGCCGGTCGCCGGCTCCTCCCACAAGACGACCAGGCTCCTCCAGAACCCGCAGGGCGCCGCCGAGGTCGAGGACACCTTCTACGACGGGGTCGTCGACTGGACCGGCGGGCGGTTCTTCATCTCCTCGGGCCGGCTGTCCGGCGACGACGACTCGAAGGAGAAGCTCATGATGGCCTTCGGCAACTGAGCCCGGCGCACCGCCCCGGCCGGCCCCCGGGCCGGCCGCAGCCCGTCCTTCCCGAGTCCCCTCCGCCGTACGGCCTTCCGAGCGTCACCGAGGTACCCGCGCCATGACCCAGCCGCCCCCGCCGCCACCGAACCAGCCGCCGAACCAGCCCCCGCAGCCACCGGCTCAGCCCCCGCAGCCTCCGCAGCAGCCGCAACCGGGCTACGGCTATCCGCCGGTCCCGCCCCCGCAGCCGCCGCAGCCCGGCTACGGCTACCCCGGCGCGCAGCCGAACCCGTACGCCCAGCAGCCCCCGGCCCCCACCGCCCCGCAGCCCCTCGGCCACGGCGCCCAGCCGCAGAACCCCTACGCCCAGCCCCAGCCCACGCAGCCCATGCAGGGCATGCAGCCGGGATACGGCTATCCGGGCCAGGGGCAGCCGCCGACCGTGCCGATGGCGCCCCAGCCCGGGTCGGGCGGCGGGCGGAACAACACCGTGCTGTTCATCGTCGTCGCGGCGGTCGTCGCCATCGCGCTGATCGTCGGCGGCGGCATCTGGTACGCCAAGTCCTCCGGGGACGACGGCAAGCAGCACGACACCGCGTCCTCCAGCGGCGGCACCGGCGGCTCCGACGACAAGGGCTCCGGGGGCACGAGCGGCGGTGGCGGCAAGGAGAAGCCGCCGGCCGACCCGGCCTCCCGGCTGCTGTTCGGGGTGCCGCTGCCCAAGGCGGACGACACGGTCAGCATCGCGGGCTCATGGCTGACGGACACGGTGTACGCCAAGAGCGGCATCGCGCGGATCGTCGGCTACGACCCGGTGAAGGGCACCGAGCTGTGGACGGTCAAGCTGCCCGGCCCGGTCTGCGCGGCCAGCAAGCATGTCGACGAGGACGGCCGGACGGCGATCGCCTTCCAGCCGAGGATGCCGGAGAAGGGCTCCTCCGCGGGGTGCAGTCAGATCGCCGGGATCGACCTCACCGCGGGGAAGAAGCTGTGGACGAAGTCGATCAAGTCCGGTGACTACCCGATCACGTTCTCCAATGTGACGGTCGCTCAGCACACCGTCGCCGTCGGCGGCTCCGACGGCGGTGCCGCGTTCGACATCGAGTCCGGCAAGACGCTGTGGCAGCCGAAGCCGGACGACACCTGCTACGACGAGGGGTACGGCGGCGGTACCAGGCTGGTCGCGGTGCGCAAGTGCGGCGAGTACGACGACCCGCAGCTGAACATCCAGACCATCGACCCGGTCAGCGGCAAGGTGATCTCCGAGTACAAGATGCCGGACGGCGTCGCGTACGCGTCCGTCGTCTCCACCGACCCGCTGGTGGCCGCCGCCGACGTCGGCCAGAGCGCGGGCGACGGCAGCGGTGTCTCGGACTACTTCTCCATCGACGACAAGACCGGCAAGCTGCTCGCCCGCATCCCCGCGCCCGGCGACACCTACGGGGGCCGCTGCGACGGCACCACCCGCATCGAGGACTGCCGGCAGGTCGTGGCCGGCAACGGCAGGCTGTACCTGATGACCGAGGCGCACGACGGCAAGGGCGAGTACACCAGGACCAACGAGATCGTCGCCTTCGACCTGAAGACCGGCAAGCCGACCGGTCAGCGCGCCGAGGCCGGCGACGGCTACACCCTCTCCCCGCTGCGCAAGGACGGCGGCAATCTGCTCGCCTACAACGCGCCGCCGTACAACAAGGGCGGCCAGGTCCTCAGCATCGACGGCGGCTCCTTCAAGGTGACCAAGCTGCTGGAGAACCCCTCCACCAAGAGCGTGCGGGACTCCGAGGTCAACCTGCTGCCGGAGTACGCGGAACTCCGCTTCGGCAAGGGCCGGTTGTACATGTCGGCCGTGTTCGCCAAGGAGCGGGACATGTCGTCGTACAGCAAGGAGTACCTGGTGATGGCGTTCGGCACGGACGGCTGACCCGCCGGCCTCACCCGAATGAGTGACTTGCCGAGAAGTGCCCCGGATTTCATCGATCCGGGGCACTTCTCATGAAGAGGGGCAGCGCGACGTCGAACAAGCGTGTAGCTTCCGGGGGCATGAAGGGCGGGGGTGCCTGGGGGACTGGGGGGTTGCTGTATGGGAGTGCGGCTCATGGTCGTGGACGACCATCGGCTGCTCGCGGAGGCGCTGGCGTCCGCGCTCAAGCTGCGCGGGCACCGGGTGGTCGCCGCGGCGGCGCCGGCTGCGGGCGCGGCGGACCTCGTCATCGCGCGGGCGCCCGAGGTGTGCCTGCTGGGTACGGCGGCACCGGCCGAGCCGGGGATCTTCGACCCGGTGGTGAAGATCAAGCGGGAGCGTCCGCAGGTGGCGGTCCTGGTGCTGGGCCCGGTGCCGTCGCCGCGCGGGATCGCGGCGGCCTTCGCGGCCGGGGCGTCCGGGTACGTGCGGCACGACGAGCGGATCGAGGGGGTCGAGCGGGCCATCATGAAGGCCCGGGCCGGGGAGGCGGCGGTGGCTCCGCAGCTGCTCCAGGGGGCCTTCAGCGAGCTGCTGAACCCCGCCGCGCAGCCCGACGACGAGGCGCAGCGGCTGCTGGAGATGCTGACGCCGCGTGAGGTCGAGGTGCTGGTGCGGGTGGCCGACGGGGAGGACACGCGGCGGATCGCGGCGGGCATGGGCATCGCACCGAGCACGGCACGTACGCATGTCCAACGGGTGCTGATGAAACTGGGCGTGGGGTCCAGGTTGGAGGCGGCGGCCCTGGCAGCACGAACAGGCTTGCTGGACCGCGCGGGTCCCCTGCGGGACACGGCCGCTGACTAGACACCGGTGCTGGTGCGCCCCGAAGGAGCGCGGGGAACTGCGCGATCAGCCACGACGTGCCCGCGGCCGGGGGACGGCCCGCACCTCTACGGCGGTACCGCCCCCGGCCGACAGTTACTCCGCGGGGAACTGCGCGATCAGCCCCCGCGCGCCCGCAGTCGGGACACGACCCGTCGGCCCCGGACCTACTCCTTCTCCTCCGGCAGCCCCTCCGGAGGAAGCGGCGGAGGAGTGGGCCGCAGCTTCAGCCAGGCCAGGAAGAAGATGCCCAGGAGCAGCATGCCGATCCCGGTCCAGAGATTGATGTTCACGCCCTCGGCCTTGTCGATCGCGGCCTGCGAGTCGGTGATCCCGGTGATCGTGACGATGACGCCGTAGACCACGAAGAGTCCGCCGATGATGCGCCGCAGGTCGAAGATGCGCGCCGCGGTCGCCGACTTGGTCTCCAGCTCGGAGACCTCCCGCAGGACGTCCTGCTCGGTGTAGTGCAGCGGACGACGACCCTGCTCGGGGTGTTCAGGATGCTCGGTCATGGTTTCCTCGATCCTCCCGCGTCAGAACGAGAACGGGATGTAGCAGGCGGCGGCCAGCACGACCGCACCCCAGCCCAGCAGGGCCGGCTTGCGGTACCACGCGTCGTCGCCCGCGGCGGGCGGTTCGGACATGCCGGGGGAGCGGGTGCCGTAGACCAGGCCCTGCAACTCCTCCGCCGGCTTCGGCTTGGTGAACAGGGACACCGCGACCATCACGACCGCGCCGGCGACGAAGCCCGCGATCGCGGAGACGAAGTTGGCGCCCTGGTCGGAGGGGATGGAGATGATGTCCTTCTTGTAGAGGACGAAGTAGTTGACCATCGCGGTCACGGTGCCGGCGAGCAGGCCCCAGAAGCCGGACTTCGCGGACGCCCGCTTCCAGAACATGCCGACGATGAAGACGACGAACATCGGCACGTTGAAGAAGGAGAACAGCGTCTGGAGGTAGCTCATGATGTTCGAGAACGAGGACGCCAGGAACGCCGTGCCGACGGAGGCGCAGACGCCGATCGCGGTGATCAGCCGGCCGAAGCGGACGTAGTAGCCGTCCTCACGGTCCCGCACCACGTACTTCGCCCAGATGTCGTTGGTGAACACCGTGTTGAACGACGACACGTTCGCCGCCATGCCCGCCATGAAGGCCGCCAGCAGACCGGTGACGGCGATGCCGAGCACGCCGTTGGGCAGCAGTTCCTGCATCAGGAAGGGGATGGCGTCGTTGTACTGGTAGCCGGAGCCGGTGGTGCCGAACTTCGGGACGACCGCGGCGGCGACCAGGCCCGGGATCATCACCAGGAAGACGATGAAGATCTTCGGGTAGGCGGCGATCAGCGGGGTGCGCTGGCCGGCGGAGAGGTTCTTCGCGGACAGGGCGCGCTGCACCTCGGCGAAGTTGGTGGTCCAGTAGCCGAAGGAGAGGACGAAGCCGAGGCCGAGGACGATGGTCAGCCAGTTGGCGCCGAGGGGGTTGGCGTGCCCGATGCCGGTGCCGCCCCAGGCGGTGGTGAAGTCGGCGCCGTGGGTCGCGGTGAGCTTGTCGGTCAGGCCGCCCCAGCCGCCGACCTTCTTCAGGCCGAGGATCGTGATCGGGATGAGGGCGGCGAGGATCACGAAGAACTGGAGGACCTCGTTGTAGATCGCCGAGGACAGACCGCCCAGGGTGATGTACGCGAGGACGAACGCGCCGGCGACGACGATGGCGACCCACTGCGGCCAGCCGAGCAGGGCCTCGACGACGATCGCGAGGGCGTACAGGTTGACGCCCGCGATCAGGATGGCGGCGAACGCGAACAGGATCGAGCTGAGCAGGTGGGCGCCCCGGTCGAAGCGCAGCAGCAGGAACTCGGGGACCGAGCGGACCTTGCTGCCGTAGTAGAAGGGCATCATCACCAGGCCGAGGAAGACCATGGCGGGGATGGCGCCGATCCAGTACCAGTGGACGGTGTAGGCGCCGTACTGGGCGCTGTTCGCGGCCATGCCGAGGATCTCGGTGGCCGCCAGGTTCGCCGAGATGAAGGCGAGGCCGGTGATCCAGGCGGGCAGCGAGCGTCCGGAGAGGAAGAAGTCGAGGCTCGTCTTGACCGAGCGCCGGGCCGCGAAGCCGATGCCCAGGACGACGACGAAGTAGATCGCCAGGATCGCGTAGTCCAGCCAGTTGGTGGGGAGTCGTAGCTCCGCCGCCAGATAGGTGGGGGCGTATGTGGGGGTTTGCATGAGAACTCGCTTCGTTGCGCGAACTGATCCAGAGCGGAACCTACGCCGCCGTGTTCGATATTTGAACACTCCAGCTGGTGTTCTTTGTTTGATTGTGATCGACCGAGGTGTTGTGGAGTTGTGGTCTGTTATGTTTGTTTGTGTTGAGTGATTGGGTGCGGACACACCCGTAGGGCCCGAACAAGGAGTCCGGCGTGAAGAAGACCTCGACCCGGCTGGCCGACGGTCGTGAGCTGATCTACTACGACCTGCGGGACGACACCGTGCGCGACGCGGTCGACCGGCGCCCGCTGGACCGTACGGTCACCACGTCCGAGGTCCGCCGCGACCCGCTGCTCGGCGACTCGGTCGCCGTGGCCTCGCACCGCCAGGGCCGCACCTACCACCCGCCGGCCGACGAGTGCCCCCTGTGCCCCACCCGCGGCGACCGGCTCAGCGAGATCCCGGACTCCTCCTACGACGTCGTCGTCTTCGAGAACCGGTTCCCCTCCCTCGCCGGCGACTCCGGCCGCTGCGAGGTGGTCTGCTTCACCTCCGACCACGACGCCTCCTTCGCGGACCTGAGCGTCGAGCAGGCGCGGCTGGTGCTGGACGCGTGGACGGACCGCACGTCGGAGCTGTCGCATCTGCCCTCCGTCGAGCAGGTGTTCTGTTTCGAGAACCGCGGTGCCGAGATCGGTGTGACCCTCGGCCACCCGCACGGACAGATCTACGCCTACCCCTTCACCACCCCGCGCACCGCGCTGATGCTCCGCTCGCTCGCCGCCCACAAGGAGGCCACCGGCGGGGAGAACCTGTTCGACGCCGTCCTGGAACGGGAACTCGCCGGTGAGCGGGTCGTCCTTGAGGGTGAGCACTGGGCGGCCTTCGTGCCGTACGCGGCGCACTGGCCGTACGAGGTCCACCTGTACCCGAAGCGCCGCGTGCCCGATCTGCTCGCGCTGGACGAGGCGGCCCGCACAGAATTCCCCCAGGTCTATCTGGAACTCTTGAGGCGCTTCGACCGGATCTTCGGCCAGGGTGAGCCCCCGACGCCGTACATCGCGGGCTGGCACCAGGCCCCGTTCGGCGCGCTGGAGGAGTTCGACGGTGTGACGCGCGACGACTTCGCGCTCCACCTCGAGCTTTTCACCATTCGCCGCACTTCCGGCAAGCTGAAGTTTCTCGCGGGTTCCGAGTCCGGCATGAGCGTGTTCATCAACGATGTGCCGCCGGAGCGCGCGGCCGAGCGACTGCGAGAGGTAGCGAGTTCATGAAGTACCTGGTGACGGGTGGCGCGGGATACGTCGGCAGTGTCGTGGCCCAGCATCTGCTGGAGGCCGGCCACGAGGTCACCGTCCTCGACAACCTCTCCACCGGCTTCCGCGCGGGCGTCCCGGCCGGCGCGGCCTTCATCGAGGGCGACATCCGCGACGCCGCCAAGTGGCTCGACCCCTCCTTCGACGGCGTGCTGCACTTCGCCGCGTTCTCGCAGGTCGGCGAGTCGGTGGTGAAGCCGGAGAAGTACTGGGACAACAACGTCGGCGGCACCATGGCCCTGCTCACCGCGATGCGCGAGGCCGGCGTCCGCAAGCTGGTCTTCTCCTCCACCGCCGCCACCTACGGCGAGCCGGAGCAGACCCCGATCCCGGAGACCGCCCCGACGCGTCCCACCAGCCCCTACGGCGCCTCCAAGCTCGCCGTCGACCACATGATCACCGGCGAGGCGCACGCGCACGGCCTGGCGGCGGTCTCCCTGCGCTACTTCAACGTGGCGGGCGCGTACGGCGCGTACGGCGAGCGGCACGACCCCGAGTCGCACCTGATCCCGCTGGTCCTCCAGGTCGCCCAGGGCCGCCGCGACGCGATCTCGGTCTACGGCGACGACTACCCGACCGCCGACGGCACCTGCGTCCGCGACTACATCCACGTCGCCGACCTGGCCGAGGCCCACCTGCTGGCCGTCCGGGCCGCCGCGCCGGGCGAGCACCTGATCTGCAACCTCGGCAACGGCAACGGCTTCTCCGTCCGTCAGGTCATCGAGACCGTCCGCGAGGTCACCGGCCACCCGATCCCCGAGGTGGTGGCCCCCCGCCGGGGCGGTGACCCGGCGGTCCTGGTCGCCTCCGCGGACACCGCCCGCGAGAAACTGGGCTGGAACCCGACCCGCGCGGATCTCGCGGGCATCGTCGCGGACGCGTGGGAGTTCGCGCAGAGCATCACAAGGGAGCACTAGTGGGGGCACAGCAGGTCGCGGAGCGCTTCGCCGAGCTGTACGGAGCCGAGCCGGAGGGCGTGTGGGCGGCGCCCGGCCGGGTCAACCTGATCGGCGAGCACACCGACTACAACGACGGCTTCGTGATGCCGTTCGCGCTGCCGCACCAGGCGGTCGCGGCGGTCTCCCGCCGCGACGACGGCGTGCTGCGCCTGCACTCGGCGGACATCGACGGCGGGGTCGTGGAGCTTCGGCTGGACGCCCTCGCCCCGGAGACCGACCGGGAGTGGACGGCGTACCCGGCGGGCGTGGTCTGGGCCCTGCGCGAGGCGGGCCACGAGGTGACCGGCGCCGACATCCACCTGTCCTCCACGGTCCCGACGGGCGCCGGCCTGTCCTCGTCGGCCGCGCTGGAGGTCGTGATCGCCCTGGCGCTGAACGACCTGTACGACCTGGGCCTCCAGCGCTGGCGGCTGGCCCGCCTGTGCCAGCGCGCCGAGAACGTCTACGTCGGCGCGCCGACCGGGATCATGGACCAGACGGCGTCGGCCTGCTGCGAGCAGGGCCACGCGCTGTTCCTGGACACCCGTGACCTGTCCCAGCAGCAGATCCCGTTCGACCTCGCGGCCGAGGGCCTGCGCCTGCTGGTGGTGGACACCCAGGTCAAGCACGCCCACAGCGGCGGCGAGTACGGCAAGCGCCGGGCCGGCTGCGAGAAGGGCGCGGCCCTGCTCGGCGTCGACGCCCTGCGGGACATCCCCTACGCCGACCTGAACGCGGCCCTCGCCCGTCTCGGCGACGAGGAGGAGGTCATCCGCCTGGTCCGCCACGTGGTCACGGAGGACGAACGGGTCGAACGCACGGTCGCCCTCCTCCGTGCCGGCGACACCCGCGCCATCGGCCCGGTCCTGACCGAGGGTCACGCCTCCCTCCGCGACGACTTCCGCATCTCCTGCCCGGAGCTGGACCTGGTCGTCGACACGGCCCTCGCCACCGGCGCCCTGGGCGCCCGCATGACGGGCGGCGGCTTCGGCGGCTCGGCGATCGTCCTGGCGGAGGCGGCGGACGTCGACACCCTGACCAAGGCGGTCGAAGAGGCCTTCGCGGCAGCGGACTTCAAGGCCCCGCGGGTCTTCGAGGCGGTCCCGTCGGCGGGGGCCCGGCGACTCGTCTGACCCCCCGTCAGCCCAGTCGCTTCGTCAGTGTGTACTCCGTGATCCCCGGCGGGTAGTCGGGGATCACGCACACCACCTCGTAGCCCTGTTTCCGGTAGAACTCCGGGGCCTGGAAGTCCCAGGTCTCCAGGCGGGACGCCGTGCAGCCGCGGGCGGTCGCGGCGATGCGTTCCGCCTCCGCCAGCAGACGGCTGCCCAGGCCCGCGCCTCGGTGCGCGGTGTCCACCCACAGGTAGGTGACGTGCAGCCAGGTCGTCCAGGTGTGGCCGACCAGGCCGCCCGCCAGGCCGCCGGCGGGGTCCAGCGCCCAGACGTGGAGGGGGGTCTCGCGTTCGCCGGGCGTGCCGCGCAGCGCGGCGAGGACCGGGGACGCCGCCGTGTTGGTCTCCCTCAGCCGCGCGCGGAGCAGATCACGTCGCTCTTTGTCGACTTCCGCCTCAATACGAAACATGCGGCACACCATAAACGCGTCGGGCGGCCAGTTCTGCAAATCTCCTTCCGCTGCGTGCTCCCATCCGTACTCTGTGGAGCAGCACCGGTGGGGGCCGGTGCCGCTCAGGGGGCGAGACAGACGGGTACGGCGCCCACGGTGGGGTAGCAGTGTCCGCAACGGCGGCGGCCGTGCGGCGCGTCCCCTCTCCGCGGGTGTCGTGCCCGCGCCGGTCGTCGTTCTCCGGATCTTTTCCGGGCCTTTCCGGACCAGCCAATTCCGGAGCTTTCCGGACCTTGGGTATCCCCTGCTCCACGCGGAGCCTGGGGAAGGGGGTTACGTGGTTCGCATCCGAGTCCTGGTCGTGGACGACCACCGCATCTTCGCCGAGTCGCTCGCCGCCGCCCTGGCCGCCGAGCCCGACGTCGACGTCTCCGCCGCCGGCAGCGGCCCGGCCGCACTGCGCTGCCTGGAGCGCGCGGCCGGCGAGGGCCGTCGCTACGACGTCCTCCTGGTCGACGCCGACCTGGGCGGCCGGCTGCCCGGCGCCCGCCCGGCCGTGCCGGTGCAGGAGGGCGACGAGGAGGGCCTGGTCGACGGGATCTCGCTCGTCACCGGGGTCCGGGCCACCCACCCCGCCGTACGGATCGTGGTCCTCGCCGAGAAGGACGACCCGCGCCGCGCGGCCCTCGCGCTCCAGGCCGGGGCGTCCGGCTGGGTCGCCAAGGACTGCTCGCTGTCCCGGCTGCTGACGGTGATCCGGGGCGTACTGCGCGACGAGACCCATCTGCCGCCCGCGCTGCTCACCGGCGTGCTGAAGGAGCTGACGGCGGCGCGCAAGCACCGCACCGAGAGTGAGCAGTTGGTGGAGTCCCTCACCCCGCGCGAGCGGGAGGTGCTGCGCTGCATGGTCGCCGGGCTCGGCCGCAAGGCGGTCGCCGAGCGGCTGTTCCTCTCCCCGCACACCGTCCGCACCCATATGCAGAACGTCCTCGGCAAGCTGGGCGTCCACTCCACGCTGGCCGCCGTCGCTCTGGCCCGGCGGGCCGGGGTGGGGCCGGTGGACCTAACCGGGGATGTTGTCGAACGGGGCGGTCAGTTGGCGTAGCAGGCCGGCCAGTTCCGCGCGCTGGGCGCGGGACAGCTCGGCGAGGATCGCCCGCTCCTGCTCCAGCAGGCCCGCCAGCGCCTGGTCCGCGCGGTCGCGGCCCTCGTCGGTCAGCCGGACCAGCACGCCCCGCCGGTCGCTGGGGTCGGGCAGCCGCTCGACCAGACCCTTCTTCGCCAGCCGGTCGATCCGGTTGGTCATCGTGCCCGAGGTGACCAGTGTCTGTGTGAGCAGCTGGCCGGGGGAGAGCTGGTACGGCGTTCCCGCGCGCCGGAGCGCGGTGAGCACGTCGAACTCCCAGGGCTCCAGCTGGTGCTCGGCGAAGGCGAGCCGGCGGGCGCGGTCCAGGTGCCGGGCGAGTCGGCTCACCCGGCTGAGCACTTCCAGCGGCTCCACGTCGAGGTCCGGACGCTCCCGGCGCCACGCTGCGACCAGCCGATCGACCTCGTCCTCCATGGAGATCAGTGTAGTGGTTGTGTCGATGTGAAGTCTCTTGATGTCGAGTGTCTTGACATCGAGAGAAATCGGCGGGGACAGTGGTGGCATGACGACGCCCAGCTGGGACCCCGCCCAGTACCTCCGCCACGCGGGTCACCGGGCCCGCCCCTTCACCGACCTCCTCGCCCGGATCCCGCGCCTGCCCGGTGACGCACCCCGCATCGCCGACCTCGGCTGCGGCCCCGGCAACGTCACCGCCCTGCTCGCCGAGCGTTGGCCCACCGCCCGCATCACCGGCTACGACAACTCGTCCGAGATGCTCGACAAGGCCCACGTCGACCACGAGGGACCCACGGCAGGGGGAGGCCGGCTCGACTTCGCCCACGCCGACGTGCGGACCTGGGCGCCCACGGAGCCGTACGACCTGATCGTCTCCAACGCCACCCTCCAGTGGGTGCCGGGCCACACCGAGCGGTTCGCCGACTGGATCGCCGCCCTCGAACCCGGCGGCACCCTCGCCTTCCAGGTCCCCGACAACATCGACGCCCCGCTGCACGCCCTGATGCGCGACCTCGCCGGCACGCCGCGCTGGCGGGACCGGCTCGCCGACGTCCTGCGCCGCCCGGACTCCGTGCCCACGCCCGGCACCTACCTGGACCGCCTCACCCGCCTCGGCTGCGCGGCCGACGTGTGGCAGACCACGTACTTCCACGTCCTTCAGGGCGAGGACCCCGTCCTCGACTGGGTGAAAGGCACCGGCCTGCGGCCCGCCCTGACCGCCCTCGCCGACGACCCCGAGGCACGGGACGCGTTCCTCACCGAATACCGGGACCTCCTGCGCGAGGCCTACCCGAGCGCGCCGTACGGCACGGTCCTGCCGTTCCGCCGGCTGTTCGCGGTGGCCGTGAAGGGGGGATGAGTCAGGCCGTCCGGCCCGGGTGGGTCACGAGGACGCGGATGATCGCGTTGTCGATGACGTACACGACCCGGTACTCGTCGACACGAAGGCGGCGGATGTCCGGGCCGTACGCCATCGACCCCGTCGGCCGCGGATCGTGAGCCAGCTCGTCGATGGCGTCCAGGACCTTGGCGAGTCCGGCTGGATCTTCCTCAAGGAACCGTGCTGCGGCGTTGAGGGCGTGCGGTTCGAAGATGATTTCGTAGGTCACGGCTTCCCAAGCCCCAGTCGCCTGCGCACCTCCGCCATGGGGATGCCTTCGTCCAGGGTTCCCTCGGCCTTGCGCCGCAGGTAGTCGGAGACGGCCAGGCGTCCTCGAGATCCTCTATCACCTGCGGCGAGACGAGGAGCGCGGCCACGTGGCCGTGATCGGTGAGCGCGATGGTCTCGCGTCCGTGCGCCGCGCGCCGGACCAAGTCGCCGAGCTGGGAACGGGCTGCGCTGATCGCGATCTGAGTCATGTGCCCATGGTTTCCACAAGGTGCACATAACTGCCCACTAGTGTCACCTTTTCCGGTGACCTCAGCTCTTTCGGTGTCCTATCAGGCGCGGCTTCTGCTCCAGGCCGTCCAGGCCGTGCCACGCCAGGTTCACCAGATGGGCCGCCACCTCCGCCTTCTTCGGGCGGCGTACGTCCAGCCACCACTGGCCGGTCAGCGCGACCATGCCGACCAGCGCCTGGGCGTAGAGAGGGGCGAGCTTGGGGTCGAAGCCGCGGGACTTGAACTCGCGGCCCAGGATGTCCTCCACCTGGGTGGCGATGTCCGAGATGAGGGAGGCGAAGGAACCCGTGGACTGCGGGATCGGGGAGTCGCGGACCAGGATGCGGAAACCGTCCGTGTACTCCTCGATGTAGTCCAGGAGGGCGAACGCGGCCTGTTCGCACAGCTCACGCGGGTGGCCGGCCGTCAGCGAGCTGGTGACCATGTCCAGCAGGCGCCGCATCTCACGGTCCACGACCACCGCGTACAGGCCCTCCTTGCCGCCGAAGTGCTCGTACACCACCGGCTTGGACACCCCGGCCTTCGCCGCGATCTCCTCCACCGAGGTGCCCTCGAAACCCTTCGCCGCGAAGAGGGTGCGACCGATCTCCAGCAGCTGCTGGCGGCGCTCGGCACCGGTCATACGGGTCCGGCGGGCTCGCCGAGGTTTGTCGTTGCTGGAGGTGCTGCTGGAGTCGGTCGCCACGGCGTCAATCATGCCGCCTTCGCGGTCTCCTTCCGGCGCCGGGAGTCGTCCTCGCCCGTGTTCCGGCGGGAATCGATACGCGAGCGTGACGGCCAGCGCACGTCGTACGCCCAGCCGAGCAGCTCGAAAACGCGGATGAACCGCGCCGAGGAGTCGATCTGGCCGCGCATCACACCGTGCCGCGCCGAGGTCGGGTCGGCGTGGTGCAGGTTGTGCCAGGACTCACCGCACGACAGCACCGCCAGCCACCACACGTTGCCCGAGCGGTCGCGCGACTTGAACGGCCGCTTGCCGACCGCGTGACAGATCGAGTTGATCGACCACGTCACATGGTGCAGCAGCGCCACCCGCACGAGTGAACCCCAGAAGAACGCGGTGAACGCGCCCCACCAGGACATCGTCGCCAGACCGCCGATCAGCGGCGGCAACCCCAGGGACACGGCCGTCCACAGGACGAACTGGCGCGAGATCGCCCGCATCGCCGGGTCCTTGATCAGATCCGGCGCGTACTTGTCCTGCGGGGTCTGCTCCTCGTCGAACATCCAGCCGATGTGGGCCCACCACAGGCCCTTGATCAGTGCCGGAACCGTCTCGCCGAACCGCCACGGGGAGTGCGGATCGCCCTCCGCGTCGGAGAACTTGTGATGCTTGCGGTGATCGGCCACCCAGCGCACCAGCGGGCCCTCGACCGCCAGCGAACCCATGATCGCCAGCGCGATCCGCAACGGCCGCTTCGCCTTGAACGAACCGTGGGTGAAGTACCGGTGGAAACCGATCGTGATGCCGTGGCACCCCAGGAAGTAGAAGAAGACCAGCAGGCCCAGATCGAGCCAGCTCACCCCCCAGCCCCAGGCCAGCGGCACGGCCGCCACCAGTGCCAGGAACGGCACGGTGATGAACAGGAGCAGCGTGATCTGCTCGATCGAACGCTTCTGCTCGCCGCCCAGCGTGGCGGAGGTAGGGGGTGTGTCGGTGGCCTTACGGGCTTCTTCGATCACATCGGAACTTGAGGTCATGCGCGTCCCCTGTGGGGTCGATGGTCGAGACAGATGCCGGGCCGCCGGGACCGTACGGGACTCGACGGTGCTTCCCTACGGTTCCGTAACCTACGGCGTCGTAAGTATGGCAGCGTGTCGTGCGGCGGCAAGAGCCCCAGAGCCTGCGCGTCCACATGGCCACCTATCCTTGGACTCGGTCGGACAGCGCGGTCCGCTGAAGTTTCCTTCCCGGACGCTCCGGCCCGTATGCGGCACTCGCCGCGTGTGGCAGCCGGCCGGGTTCCCTCCCAGACGAGCTTCAACACTGCAAGGAGCCGCACCTGTGAGCAGTGCCGACGACCAGACCACCACGACCAGCAGTGAGCTGCGCGCCGACATCCGCCGGCTGGGTGATCTCCTGGGGGAGACCCTCGTCCGGCAGGAAGGCCCGGAACTCCTCGAACTGGTCGAGAAGGTCCGCCGCCTCACCCGCGAGGACGGCGATGCCGCCGCCGAGCTGCTGCGCGGCACCGAGCTGGAGACCGCGGCCAAGCTGGTCCGCGCCTTCTCCACCTACTTCCACCTTGCCAACATCACCGAACAGGTGCACCGCGGGCGCGAGCTGCGCGCCCGGCGCGCCGCCGAGGGCGGTCTCCTCGCCCGCACGGCCGACCGGCTCAAGGACGCCGACCCCGAGCACCTGCGGCAGACCGTCCAGCACCTCAACGTCCGCCCGGTCTTCACCGCGCACCCCACCGAGGCCGCGCGCCGGTCCGTCCTCAACAAGCTCCGGCGTATCGCCGCGCTCCTGGACACCCCCGTCCTCGACTCCGACCGCCGCCGCCACGACGTCCGCCTCGCCGAGAACATCGACCTCGTCTGGCAGACCGACGAGCTGCGCGTCGTACGCCCCGAACCGGCGGACGAGGCCCGCAACGCGATCTACTACCTGGACGAGCTGCACGCCGGCGCCGTCGGCGACGTCCTGGAGGACCTGACCGCCGAGCTGGAGCGCGTCGGCGTCAAGCTGCCCGACGACACCCGCCCCGTCACCTTCGGCACCTGGATCGGCGGCGACCGCGACGGCAACCCCAACGTCACCCCCCAGGTCACCTGGGACGTCCTCATCCTCCAGCACGAGCACGGCATCAACGACGCCCTGGAGACGATCGACGAGCTGCGCGGCCTGCTCTCCAACTCCATCCGCTACACCGGCGCCACCGAAGAGCTGCTCGACTCCCTCAAGACCGACCTGGAACTGCTCCCCGAGATCAGCCCCCGCTACAAGCGCCTCAACGCCGAGGAGCCCTACCGGCTCAAGGCCACCTGCATCCGGCAGAAGCTGGAGAACACCAAGCAGCGCCTCGCCAAGGGCACCCCGCACGAGGAAGGCCGCGACTACCTCGGCACCAGCGAGCTGCTGAAGGACCTGCGGATCATCCAGGCCTCCCTGCGCGAGCACCGCGGCGGCCTGTTCGCCGACGGCCGCCTCGCCCGCACCATCCGCACGCTCGCCGCCTTCGGCCTCCAGCTCGCCACCATGGACGTCCGCGAACACGCCGACGCCCACCACCACGCCCTCGGCCAGCTCTTCGACCGGCTCGGCGAGGAGTCCTGGCGCTACGCCGACATGCCCCGCGAGTACCGGGCCAAGCTCCTCGCCAAGGAACTGCGCTCCAGAAGGCCGCTCGCCCCCACCCCGGCGCCCGTCGACGCCGCCGGGCAGAAGACCCTCGGCGTCTTCCAGACCGTCAAGAAGGCCCTGGAGGTCTTCGGCCCCGAGGTCATCGAGTCCTACATCATCTCCATGTGCCAGGGCGCCGACGACGTCTTCGCCGCCGCCGTCCTCGCCCGCGAGGCCGGACTGCTGGACCTGCACGCCGGCTGGGCCAAGATCGGCATCGTCCCCCTCCTGGAGACCACCGACGAGCTGAAGGCCGCCGACACCATCCTGGAGGACATGCTCTCCGACCCGTCCTACCGGCGCCTGGTCGCGCTGCGCGGCGACGTCCAGGAGGTCATGCTCGGCTACTCCGACTCCTCCAAGTTCGGCGGCATCACCACCAGCCAGTGGGAGATCCACCGCGCCCAGCGCCGGCTGCGCGACGTCGCCCACCGCTACGGCGTGCGGCTGCGCCTCTTCCACGGCCGCGGCGGCACCGTCGGCCGCGGCGGCGGCCCCTCGCACGACGCCATCCTCGCCCAGCCCTGGGGCACCCTGGAGGGCGAGATCAAGGTCACCGAGCAGGGCGAGGTCATCTCCGACAAGTACCTCATCCCCTCGCTGGCCCGGGAGAACCTGGAGCTGACGGTGGCCGCGACGCTACAGGCCTCCGCCCTGCACACCGCGCCCCGCCAGTCCGACGAGGCCCTCGCCCGCTGGGACGCGGCCATGGACGTCGTCTCCGACGCCGCCCACGCCGCCTACCGGAGGCTGGTCGAGGACCCCGACCTCCCGGCGTACTTCTTCGCCTCCACCCCCGTCGACCAGCTCGCCGACCTGCACCTGGGCTCCCGGCCCTCCCGCAGGCCCGACAGCGGCGCCGGCCTCGACGGTCTGCGCGCCATCCCGTGGGTGTTCGGCTGGACCCAGTCCCGCCAGATCGTCCCCGGCTGGTTCGGCGTCGGCTCCGGCCTCAAGGCCCTGCGTGAGGCCGGCCTGGACACCGTGCTCGACGAGATGCACCAGCAGTGGCACTTCTTCCGCAACTTCATCTCCAACGTCGAGATGACCCTCGCCAAGACGGACCTGCGGATCGCCCAGCACTACGTCGACACCCTCGTCCCCGACCAGCTCAAGCACGTCTTCGACACCATCAAGGCCGAACACGAGCTGACCGTCCGCGAGGTCCTGCGGGTCACCGGCGAGCAGGAACTGCTGGACGCCCAGCCGGTCCTGAAGCAGACCTTCGCCATCCGCGACGCCTACCTGGACCCCATCTCCTACCTCCAGGTCGCCCTGCTCAAGCGGCAGCGCGACGCCGCCGCGGCCGGCGTCAACGCCGACCCGCTGCTCTCCCGCGCCCTGCTCCTCACCGTCAACGGCGTGGCGGCGGGCCTGCGCAACACCGGCTGACCCGCCGCACGACAAAGGGTGCCCCCGAGGTCGTACGACCCCGGGGGCACCCTTTTCTCCACGTCACTGCAACGCCACGAACGCCGCCGTCAGCAGCACCGCCCCGGACAGCCCCAGCACCCACGCCGCCCGGACCAGCCGCATCCCGCCCGCCACCACCACCGAGGCCAGCAGCAGCGCCCCGCCCAGCGGCACCCAGGCGTACAGGATGCCCGCCGGGCCGGACCGCACCGCGTCCCCCGTACCGGGCTTCAGCACCACGGCGTACGTCGTCCCCGTACGCACCGCCACCGACTTCTCGATCTCCACGCGCGCGCGTGCCCGCGCCCCCGCCGACGTCGGAGTGAAGGGCCCCGTACAGGTGTCCCCGGCACACCGCGTCACCCTGACCGTGCCGGACTCACGCCCCTTCGCCAGCATCACGTGCTGGGCGGTCCCCCAGGACCCCCGCACACCGGCGAACAGAATCAGCGCGGCGAGCGCACCCATCGCCGCGACCCGCCCGAACCGCAACGCGGACACGGACGCCTGACGGGCGGTACTGGCTGTGGCAGGCATGGCCGGGATCATTGGCCATATCCCTACGACCGGTCAACTCCCCGCAGGGCCAAGCCCGGACAAGTCAGGAGTTGTACGCGCTCTGCGCCCGCTCCAGACCCTCCGTCACCAGACACTCCACCGCGTCCGCCGCACGGTCCACGAACCAGTCCAACTCCTTGCGCTCCGCCGAGGAGAAGTCCTTCAGCACGAAGTCCGCCACCTGCATCCGCCCCGGCGGCCGGCCGATCCCGCACCGCACCCGGTGGTAGTCCGGCCCCATCGCCTTCGTCATCGACTTCAGACCGTTGTGCCCGTTGTCACCGCCGCCCAGCTTCAGCCGCAGCGTCCCGTAGTCGATGTCCAGCTCGTCATGGACCGCGACGATGTTCCCCACCGGAACCTTGTAGAAGTCCTTCAGCGCGTTCACCGGACCGCCGGACACGTTCATGTACGACATCGGCTTCGCCAGCACCACCCGACGGCTCCCCGGCCCCGCCGGACCGATCCGCCCCTCCAGCACCTGCGCCTGCGCCTTGCCCGCCCGCTTGAACTTCCCCCCGATCCGCTCCGCGAGCAGGTCCGCCACCATGAAACCGATGTTGTGCCGGTTCATGGCGTACTCCGGCCCGGGATTGCCGAGCCCGACGATGAGCCAGGGATCACTGGCGGGGGTGGTCACGTCCATGTCTCCTTGATACGCGCCAGCCGCCGCCCCCGGCGAGGGAGGCGGCGGCTGAACCGATGATGACGACGGGGAGGATCAGGCCTCCGCCGCCTCCTCGCCCTCGGCGGCCTCGCCCTCGGTCTCCTCGGCCTGCGCGGCCAGGACCTGGATGACGACCGTGTCCTCCTCGACGGCCAGCGTGGTGCCGGACGGGAGGGCGATGTCCTTGGCCAGGATGGAGGCGCCGGCCTCCAGGCCCTCGACGGAGACGGTGACCGACTCGGGGATGTGCGTGGCCTCGGTCTCCACCGGCAGCGCGTCCAGGACGTGCTCCAGCAGGTTGCCGCCCGGGGCCAGCTCGCCCTCGGCGTGGACCGGGATCTCGACCGTGACCTTCTCGCCACGCTTGACCAGCTGGAGGTCGACGTGCTCCAGGAAGCCCTTCAGCGGGTCGCGCTGCACGGCCTTCGGGATCGCCAGCTCGTTGGCCTTGCCGTCGATGTCCAGGGAGATCAGGACGTTCGGCGTACGCAGCGCCAGCAGCAGGTCGTGGCCCGGCAGGGTCAGGTGCAGCGGGTCGGAGCCGTGGCCGTACAGAACGACCGGCACCTTGTTGTCACGGCGGATGCGGCGGGCCGCACCCTTGCCGAACTCGGTGCGGGTCTCGGCGCTGAGCTTCACCTCGGACATATGGATCACTCCTCGTAGTAACTCGGAACGGACGTGGTCACCCGGCCACGAACGGCCTGCTACGAAGAGCGCGTCGATAACGGACCGCCGTATTCGCATCACGCGAGTACGGCCTCCCTCGCCGAGCAACTGCGCCAGTTTACTCGGAGGGGGAGGCCGTACCCAAAACGATCACAACGGGGGGTTCAGCACGCGGTGCGGAAGGAGGTGCAGAAACCTCACTGCTCGTCGAAGAGGCTGGTCACCGAGCCGTCCTCGAACACCTCACGCACCGCACTCGCGATCGTCGGAGCGATCGACAGCACCTTGATCTTGTCCAGATCCGCCGCCAGCTCACCCGGCGTCGGCAGCGTGTTCGTGAACACGAACTCACTCACCTGCGAGTTCTTCAGCCGATCGGCCGCCGGACCCGACAGCACACCGTGCGTGGCCGTCACGATGACATCCTCCGCACCGTGCGCGAACAGCGCGTCAGCCGCCGCGCAGATCGTGCCACCCGTGTCGATCATGTCGTCCACCAGGACACACACACGACCCTTGACCTCACCCACGACCTCGTGGACGGTCACCTGGTTCGCCACATCCTTGTCACGCCGCTTGTGCACGATCGCCAGCGGCGCACCGAGCCGGTCGCACCACCGGTCCGCCACCCGCACCCGGCCCGCGTCCGGCGACACCACCGTCAGCTTGTCCCGGTCCACCTTCTTGCCCACGTAGTCCGCCAGCAGCGGCAGCGCGAACAGGTGGTCCACCGGACCGTCGAAGAAACCCTGGATCTGATCGGTGTGCAGATCCACGGTCAGAATGCGGTCCGCGCCCGCCGTCTTCATCAGATCCGCGATCAGACGCGCCGAAATCGGTTCACGACCACGGTGCTTCTTGTCCTGCCGCGCGTAACCGTAGAACGGCACGATCACAGTGATCGACCGCGCCGAAGCACGCTTCAGCGCATCGATCATGATCAGCTGCTCCATGATCCACTTGTTGATCGGAGCCGTGTGGCTCTGAATCAGGAAGCAGTCCGCACCACGCGCCGACTCCTGGTAACGGACGTAGATCTCACCGTTCGCGAAGTCGAAGGCCTTCGTCGGGACGACCCCGACACCCAGCTGCTGGGCGACCTCCTCGGCAAGCTCGGGGTGGGCGCGGCCGGAGAAGAACATCAACTTCTTCTCGCCGGTCGTCTTGATCCCGGTCACAGCACAGTCTCCTCAGAGGTTGTCTCAGCCAGCCGGCTGCTACGGCGACCTCTCGGCTGGGCGTGAGAGGCCAAACCAGCTGGTAAGGGTGCGGGGTGCACACATGCGGATGTGCACTTATCACGGTACGCCGTGTTTGGCGCACCCGTTTCCGGTCAGTCCTCGTTCTCACCCTGCCGGGACGTCGCCTCGGCCGCCTTCGCCGCCGCGCTCCCCGGCCGCTTCCGGGCCACCCAACCCTCGATATTCCGCTGCTGACCGCGGGCCACGGCCAGCGAACCGGGCGGCACATCCTTCGTGATCACCGACCCGGCGGCGGTGTAGGCACCGTCCCCCACCGTGACAGGAGCCACAAACATGTTGTCCGCACCGGTCCGGCAGTGCGACCCCACCGTGGTGTGGTGCTTGTCCTGACCGTCGTAGTTCACGAACACACTCGCCGCGCCGATGTTCGTGTACTCACCGATCCTCGCGTCCCCCACATACGACAGGTGCGGCACCTTGGTGCCCTCCCCGATGGACGCGTTCTTCGTCTCGACGTACGTACCGATCTTGCCCTTCGCACCCAGCCGGGTCCCCGGCCGCAGATACGCGTACGGCCCCACGGACGCCTGCGGCCCCACCACGGCGCCGTCGGACACCGTGTTGTCCACCCGCGCCCCCGGACCCACCTTGGTGTCCTTCAGCCGGCTGTTGGGCCCCACCTGGGCGCCCTCGCCCAGCTGCGTCGACCCCATGAGCTGCGTCCCCGGATGCACCACCGCGTCCCGCTCGAACGTCACGGTCACATCGACCCACGTGGTCGCCGGGTCCACGATCGTGACCCCGCCCAGCATGGCCCGCTCCAGCAGCCGGTCGTTCAGAATCCGCCGCGCCTCGGCGAGCTGCACCCGGTTGTTGATCCCGGCGATCTCACGATGGTCGGCGGCCACCGAGGCCCCCACCCGATGCCCGGCCTCCCGCAGAATCCCGAGCACGTCCGTGAGGTACTCCTCACCCTGACTGTTGTCCGTCCGCACCTTCTTCAGCGCGTCCGCCAACAGCTGCCCGTCGAACGCGAACACACCGCTGTTGATCTCCCGGATCTCCCGCTGGACCTCGGTCGCGTCCTTGTGCTCCACGATCGCGGTGACGGCACCCGTCGCCTCGTCCCGCACGATCCGGCCGTAACCGGTCGCGTCCGGGACCTCGGCCGTCAGCACGGTCACGGCGTTGCCGTCGGCGCTGTGCGTCTCCGCGAGCCGCTTCAGCGTGTCGGCGGTGAGCAGCGGCGTGTCCCCGCACACGACCACGACGGTCCCGTCCACGGACCCGCCCAGCTCCTCCAGCCCCATCCGCACGGCGTGCCCGGTGCCGTTCTGCTCCGCCTGCACGGCGGTCCTGGTGGCCGGGTCGATCTCGGCGAGGTGCGCGCTGACCTGCTCACGGGCGTGGCCCACCACGACGACCAGGTTCTGCGGGTCCAACTCACGGGCGGCGGCCAGCACATGTCCGACCAGGGAACGGCCGCAGATGTCGTGCAGGACCTTCGGTGTGGCCGACTTCATACGGGTGCCCTCACCCGCTGCGAGAACGACGACGGCGGCCGGGCGAATGGCGCTCACGGGGTTGCCCTTCGGCTCTGGATGGGTGGGGGTGACAGCCGCAGGATACCGGGGCGGGTTGTGGGGGGTATGAGTGCGGGCCCTGACGGTGGTGTCAGGGCCCGGTGGTGCGCAGCTCCCCTGCCAGGACTCGAACCTGGAACAAATCATCCAAAGTGACCCGTGTTGCCAATTACACCACAGGGGAGTGTACAAGCGTCCTAAACGGACATTTGGTCAGCCCGTTGAGGCCGCGGCACCTACTATGCCGCACCACCAGCCTTCGATGCGACGGTACAAGTCGGCGCCCTTCAGGACTTTGATCACGAGGCAGCCGCGGTAGTCGTCGCCGGTGTTCTTGCGCACCGTCTTCGGGTTGTGCTTCTTGAGCGTCGTCTTGTTGAACATCGAGGCGTCGGCGCCGACCAGGTCGGCCCAGTAGCGCTCCGCGCCGTCCACGTCGGCGTTCTCGTGGATCATCACGGTGAACCGCAGGCGCTCCCGCTCCACTTGAAGGAGGTCGAGCCACGCCAGGAAGACCCTGATCATTCCAGGGTCGCTGTTCACGAAGGCGACGTTCTCCCGGCGGTCGTACGGCTTGTCCTTGCCGCCCTCGGCCCAGTAGAGGCCCACGCCCACCAGGAACAGCTCGCGCCTCGACAGTCCGCCGATCGACCGCTTGGCCTCTTCCTTCGTCCGCCGCCGCTCCTCGTCCCGGATGCGCATCTTCTCCTCCCAGCCCTTGCGGGCGATGGCCGCCGCTTCCTCGGGGGTTCGTCGCCGCTCCGGCCTCGGCAGATCCCGTACCCACAGCGACACCGAACTGCGCGAGCACCCCAGTTCCGCCTCGATCTGGTCGTACGTCCAGCCCTGGAGTCGTAGCTCTCGTGCCCTCTCCCGGAGGTCGTCCTTCGCCCTCGGGCGCCTCGTCCACTCCGGTGGCGGTTCGCCCTTCACCAGTTGGTTGAGGACGTCGTTGTTGTAGATCTTCAGCTCGTCGCGGATCTGGCGGAGGCTGTGGCCGGACCGGCGGAGGGTCACAGCCTGGTCGCGCAGCCGCTCGAAGTCGGCGTACTTGCCCGGTGAATGTGCCATACGCATACCGTCCGGACGGAATGTTGGGTTCCGGGGTTGAACGGGGGAGGTTCACCAGTTCGAGGGATAGCGGGTGGTTTCGAGGTCGTTCGGTTACCGAGAGTGGCGTGTGGTGGTAGGCGAAAGTCACCGGAAATGCCGCACCCCTCGCCCGTAGGCTGGGAGGCATGACCACGACGGGGGAAGACCACGAGAGGGCACTGACCGGCCCTTGGTGGTGGGTGAGGCGGCGCAGTGCGGTGTTCGACGGAAGTCTCGCGCTGGTGTCCGCCATGGAGTGCGCGGCGGAGGGGATTCCGTTCGCGCGGGACGCGGGCATCCCGGCGTCCGTGGGGATCGTGTTCGGTCTGATCGCCGGTTCGGTGCTGTTGGTGCGCCGGAAGTGGCCGATCGCGGTGGTGCTGGTGGCGATCGCGATCACGCCCGCCCAGATGGGCTTCCTGATGGGCGTGGTCGGTCTGTACACGCTGGCGGCGGCGGAGCTGCCGCGGCGGATCATCGGCGCGTTGGCGGGGATGTCGCTGCTGGGCACTGCGGTGGTGACGTTCGTGCGGGTGCGGCAGGACATGTCGCGCGGGGATCTGACGCTGGGTGACTGGTTCGTGCCGTTCGCGGCGGTGACGACGGCGTTGGGGCTGACGGCTCCGCCGGTGTTGCTGGGTCTGTACGTGGGGGCGCGGCGCCGGTTGATGGAGAGCTTGCGGGAGCGGGCGGACAGTCTGGAGCGGGAGCTTCAGTTGCTCGCGGAGCGGGCGGAGGAGCGGGCTGAGTGGGCGCGTAACGAGGAGCGGACGCGGATCGCGCGGGAGATGCATGACGTGGTCGCGCATCGGGTGAGTCTGATGGTGGTGCATGCTGCCGCGCTTCAGGCGGTGGCCCGCAAGGACCCAGAGAAGGCGGTGCGGAATGCCGTGCTGGTGGGGGACATGGGGCGGCAGGCGTTGACCGAGTTGCGGGAGATGCTGGGGGTGCTGCGGGCGGGGGAGGGCGCGGGCCGGCGTGCGGTGCCGTCGCCGTTGGCGGCGGTGGGGGAGGCGGCGGCCGCGGCGGCTTCCCGGGTGGCTGAGGCGGAGGGGTCGGCGGAGGGGCCGTGTCTGTCGGAGCTGGATGAGTTGATCGGGCAGTCGGCCGCCGCGGGGATGGTGGTGGATCTGTCGGTCGAGGGGGAGGTGCGGTCGTATGCGGCGGAGATCGAGCAGACGGCGTACCGGGTGGTGCAGGAGGCGTTGACGAACGTCCACAAGCACGCGGCGGGTGCGAAGACGCATGTGCGGTTGGCGCATCGGGGGTCGGAGATCGCGATGCAGGTGGAGAACGAGCCGCCGCCGGAGCCGGCGTCGGCGTCGGCGGCGGGGTTGCCGTCGGGCGGGAACGGCTTGGTGGGGATGCGGGAGCGGGTCCTGGCGCTGGGCGGGGTGTTCGTGTCGGGTCCGACGGATGCGGGGGGCTTCCGGGTGTCGGCGGTGATTCCGGCGGCGTAGGGGTGGGTGACCTTGTTCTGGTGGGGGCATGCACGGGTCAGGTCGCCGGGTTTCCGTGGCCGGGGCCGAGGGGGGAGCCGTGGCGTGGGGGGTTCTGCTCGGTGTCTGCTGTGCGGTGACGGGGGTCGCCGCCTGGTTCTTCCGCTGGGCGTACCGGCGCTGTGTCGACGCGCCGGTGGGTGCGTGCGGGGAGGGTGCGGCGCTGGGTCTGTACGAGGTGGCGTTTCTCTCCGGTGGGGGTGAGTACGTCGCTTTGACGGCGATGGCGTCGATGCTGCTGGGTGGGCGGTTGTCCGTGCGGGACGAGGTGGTCACGATCGCCGATGCGGTGCCGCGGGACGCGGTGGAGGGGGCTGTGATCGGGGTGCTCGGTCCGCGGCCCCGGCGTCGGGTGTGGCGGCGGATGGACCGGTTGGTGCGGCGTCCGGCGATCGACGCGATCGGGGATGGGCTGGCGGAGCGGGGGCTGATCGACGGGAGTCCGTCGCGTGGGCGGGTGTTCGACGCGGCCGACCTGCTGTGGTGGATGGCTCTGTGGGTGTCGGGGGCGCTGGGGGTGGCGGCGGTCGCTGTCGCGTGGGCGCAGGGCGGGCCGGTGTGGGTCGTGCTGGCGGTCGTGGTGGTGGCGCTGGCCGCCGGTGTGCGCGCTCATCGCCATGAGAGCGTGTCGTGCGGACGGGTCACGGAGGCGGGGCGTGCGGCGCTCGCCGCGCACGAGGCCCGGTTGCCCAGTGGGGTGTGGGCGCCGGAGGGGAACGACGGACTGCGCGGGGAGGCGGCCGTACGTCTGGGGAAGGCCGCTCGGGGCTGGATGTACGACGAACTGGGGCGCCTGCGGGACGCGACGAGGTGGCCTCCGTCGGGGCCCACCGATCCGGGCTTCGACGATCCGCCGGGGCTGGGCGGGTTGTAGGGGCGCTGGTGCGCGGGGGTGGCGGGCCGGTGGTGTGGCGTATCGGGGGGTCGGTCGGTGGTGACGCGTATTGGGGGGGGCGGCGGGGACGCGTACCGGGGTGGTCGGCCGGTGGTGTGGCGTACCGGGGTGGTCGGCCGGTGGTGACGCGTATCGGGGGGTCGGTCGGCGGGGACGCGTACCGGGGTGGGCGGGCCGGTGGTGTGGCGTACCGGGGTGGTCGGCCGGTGGTGACGCGTACCGGGGTGGTCAGCCGGTGGTGACGCGTACCGGGTGGTCGGCCGGCGGGGACGCGTACCCGGGGTGGTCGGCCGGCGGGGACGCGGACCGGGGTGGGTAGTTGGTGGTCAGGCGGATGGGGCTGTCGGTCGGTGGTGGGGCGTGTAGCGGGGTGTCAGCCGGCTGTGAGGCGGGCCGGTTGGATGCCGGTGATGAGGGTGGACAGGGCGTGGTCGATGTCGGGGCCGAGGTACCAGTCGCCGGTGTGGTCGATCGTGTAGACGCGGCCTTCGGCGTCGATGGCGAGGAGGGCGGCGGTGTCGGTCTCCTCGCCGAGGGGGCTGAGTTCGGTGCCGAGGGCGCGGCCGAGGTCGCCGAGGGTGCGGGCGTGGTGGAGGCCGTGGAGGGGGTCGAGGTGGAGGCCGGCGGGGGCGACCTGGCGGCCGGGGCCGGTGGGGGCGATGCGCAGGCCGCCGAATTCGGCCCAGGCCTCGACGGCGGCGGGGAACACGGTGTGCCGGTGTCCGGCGGGTGAGGCGTGTTCGCGCAGGGTGTCGGCCCAGATCTCGGCCTGCTTTATGTCCCAGCGTCCGGGTTGCCAGCCGGCGGCGCGCAGGGCGGCGTCGACGGGTACGGCAAAGCGCGTGGTGGAGGTGCGGTCGGGGTGCATCTGCCCTTCGATCGTCGTGCGTGCTGGTGGTTCCGGTGGTGCCGGCGGTCGCCGGGGGTCAGTCGTCGGTGGCGGCGGGGTCGACGATGCGGACGCCGAAGTGGGCGCTGAGGGCGGTGCAGGCGCGGCAGGGGGCGGCGAAGCTGCCGTGGAGGGGGTCGCCGTCCTCGCGTATGCGGCGGGCGGTGAGTTTGGCGTGCTTGAGGGCTTTGCGGGCTTCGCCGTTGGTCATGGGTCTGCGGGCGGCGCGTTTGCTGCGGGCGGCGTCGGCGGCGGCGATGTGCCGGGAGATGAGGATGGTCTCGGCGCAGCGGCCGGTGAAGCGGTCGCGCTGGGCGCTGGTGAGGGTGTCGAGGAAGTCCTGGACGAGGGGGTGCAGGGCCGGTGGCTGGTCGCTGCGGGCGGCGGTGCCGGTGAGGGTGGCGCCGCGGACGGACAGGGCGGCGGCGACGGTGGGCAGGATGCCGTCGCGGCGGTGTCGGAGGGTGGGGGCGGGGGGTGTGTCGGTGCCGCTCCAGCCGATGCGAGGGTCGCCGGCCCGCACGTCGGTACCTCCGGTCTCCAGCGTGTTCATGATCGTTCTTCCCTCCCCGGGCGTCCCCCGAAGGACACAGGGTGCCAAATGCCGTGGCTGGTGGGGAAGCTGGGGCGGTGCGACACGCCCGTGTCCGGGCGGGCTGTGACGGTGGGGTGACGGCTGGTCACGGTGGCGGGCGGCGGGGGTGTCGGCAGGGTTGACGGGTGCCGGGGCGGGGGAGCGGTGGGCCGGTGACCGGGGTTGGCGTACCGCATAGGCTGTCGCCGTCCGCGATCGACACCGCCGTTCAGGCCAGAGAGAACGCCGCAGGGGGCAACCGCCATGACGACAGGTCGGCTCGGGCTGGGTGCACCGCCCAGCGGCCAGGCCGGGGGACAGGCCGCGCCGCCGAACGCGGCCTACGCCGGGCAGGTCGTGCACTTTCCGGATCCGGTCCGGGCGGCACGTCACCCGAGAGGGGTACGGGTCGATGAGCGGGGTTACCCGGATTTCTCGCCGTACGCGCGCGTGGCGGTGGAGATCGCCGAGCCGCCGGAGGGTTTCGGGGTCGACGAACTGCGGCTGACGGACTATGTGTCGGCGAACGCGGCGCTGGCGGCGGCGGAGCACGAGTTGTGGGACACGGTGCCGGATGTGGCGACGCCGCACGGCTGGACGTGGCATCACGTGGCGGGCACGCGGCGGCTGGAGCTGGTGCCGGTCGAGGTGAAGGCGCTGCTGCGGCATCACGGCGGGGTGGCGACGGCGCCGGTGGACCACGGCAAGCGCGGTACGCGGCCGTTGCAGGAGTCGCGGCCGGCGCATTTCGGGCTGCCGAAGTCGGGTGTGGCGGTGACGGAGGCGCAGGTGCAGGGGGTCGAGGAGGATCTCGGCTACCGGCTGCCGGGCGCCTATCGCTCGTTCCTGAAGGCGGCGGGTGGCTGCGCGCCGGTCGGTACGGCGCTGGACGCCGAGTTGGGGCTGCTGCTGGACCAGCCGTTCTTCACGGTGCGGGACGAGGCCGCGGTCAATGACCTGGTGTATGTGAACAAGTGCCTGCGTGACCATCTGACGAAGGACTACCTCGGTGTGACCTTCGTGCAGGGCGGGCTGCTCGCGGTGAAGGTGAAGGGCGAGCGGGTCGGTTCGGTGTGGTTCTGCGCGTACGACGATGTGCGGGACGTCGATCCGTCGTGGTCGCCGGCGGAGCGGGTGGAGCGTCTGCTGCTGCCGTGCGGCGACGATTTCGACGCGTTTCTGTCCCGGCTGGCCGGTAGCCCGCCGGAGTTGGAGACGGTGGCCCATCTGATGGTGGACGGCGGTTTCGCCCGTGTCGTCCCGGTGTCTTCCGGCTCGGTGTCTTCCGGCCCGGTGGGGGAGTGAGCTGGCGATGGTGACGTACGCGCAGGCGCAGGAGCGCGCCGAGGAGTGGATCAACGGCGACGTGCCCGCGTACCAGCACCGTGAGGTGCGGGTGCGGGAGTTCGAGCTGGGGTTCGTCGTGTGGGGCGAGGACCGGGCGGAGGGGCCGCGTTCGGACGCGGGCGGCCAGCGGCTGGTCATCGCCCGGGACAGCGGGGAGGCGACGCTGTGGCCCGCGCTGCCGGTGGGTGAGGTGATCCGCCGGTACGAGGAGGAGTACGGCCGCGCGGACGAGCCCCGGGACGCGGTGCCGGCGCCTGCCGCCGCGCGGTTGGACCTGAACCAGACGTCGTTCCTGCTGACTCCTCCGGAGTGGTTGCAGGAGGCGGCGGACAAGCTGGGGCTGGGGGAGCGGCGAACAGAGGGTGCGGGTTCGCCGGCTTCGGGTGCGGGTTCGGCTGCTGACCGAAGTTCGGTTTCTTCCGCCGGCTCGGTCTCTGACGGGGGTTCGGCCGGTGGAACGGCGTCGGGTGCGGCGTCCTCCCATGGTGTGGCGTCCTCCGGCGGGAGCGGGCCGGCCGAGACGCAGGCCGGGGTGCCTGCGGGGGCGGATGTGCCTGTGGGGGCGACGCCGTGGGCCGGTACCGACACGAACGCCGGGTCCGGTGAGGACGACCGTTCCGTGCCGCTGCCCGCGACGGTGTTCGCGCCGCCGTTGAGCGACGCGGACCAGGCGCCGCGTCCGCCGGCGGTCGCGCCGGACGCGCCGACGGCGCTGATGTCGGGCGGTAGCCAGCTGCCGCCGACGGCGGTCGCGCCGGCGCTCGATCTGCCGGGCGCGCAGAGTGGTGCGCCGGGGGCGCCTGTTCCTCCGGGCGCGCCGGGCGTCGGCCAGGGCGGCACGCCCCCACCGCCGCCGGGCACGCCGGCGTACGGCCATCCGCACGTTCCGCCGACCCCGGGCACGCCGCCGGCGGGCGTACCGCCTTACCCGCCGGCGCAGGGCACTCCGCCCCCGCCCCCCGCGCCCGCCGGTGCGCCGGGCGCCCCGGGGTACGGCTACCCGCAGGGTCCCGGTGCTCCGGGGTACGGCTACCCGCAGGCGCCGCAGCCTCCGGCGGGCCGGGGCGCGCCCGCGCGGCGGCTCGCGCCGAACGCCGGGGACATCGCGGACGCCGCGACGAGCAAGGCGGCGCCGCCGAAGAGGGGGCGCGGTGGCGTGGGTGCGCCGCCTCCGCCGCCGGGCGCCCCGGGCACGCCGGGCGCGCGCCCGGGGAGCGCGGCGACGCCGCCCGCGCCGGCGGGCGGGTATGTGCCGACGCAGCTCGTGTCGTCGCTCGGGCCGGAGGGCCCTGAGGGACAGACCGGCCCGGGGAACGCGGACGGAACGCAGCCGCCGGGCACGCCTGGGGCAGCTCCGGGCGGTACACCCCCGGGCGGCGTACACCACGCGGCCACGCTCCTGGCCGACCCGAGCCAACTGGGCGGGAGTGCCCCCCAGCCTCCGAGCGCCCCGGGCATGCCGACCCCGCCCGGCACCTCTGCGGCTCCGGGCGCCCCGGGCATGCCTCCGGCGCCGGGGGCTCCGGGTGTTCCGGGTGGGCAGGGCGCCGCGGGCGCCCCGAATCGACCCGGCGCCGCCGCTGCTCCGGGTGCGCAGGGCGGTCAGGGCGCTTCGGGTATGCCTCCGGTGCCGGGGGCACCGCAGCCTCCGGGCGCCCCCGGCATGCCCAGCAGCCCCGGCGCACCGAACGTGCCGGGAGCATCCGGCGCCTCTGGGACCCCGGGTCGGCCCGGCGCGCCCCAGCCGCCGGCCGCCCCCGGTGGCCCTGGCGCCCCCAACGCCCCGCAACCTCCGAGCGCTCCGGGAACCCCCGGCGCGCCCGCCCCCGGCACCCCCTCTGCACGCGGTGCCATGCATCACGCCGAGACCGTGCTGTCCGCTCCGCCGGTGGCCGGGCCGGGCGCGCCCCCGCCGCCCGCCCCCGGCATGTCCGGCGCAGGCATGCCTCCCGCGCCGGGCGCCCCGGGCATGCCGAACCAGCCCGGCGCCCCTTCGGCTCCAGGCGCCCCAGGTATGCCCCCCGCGCCGGGCGCCTCCGCCATGCCTCCCGGCGCTCACGGCGCTCCGGGCGGTCAGCCCCCGATGTCACCCGGTGCCCCCGGCATGCCTCCCGGCGCTCCGAGCACCCAGCCGCCCACACCTCCCGGCATGGCCGGCATGCCCCCAGGCGTTCCCGGCGGTCAGTCGCCCACGCCCTCCGGTGCCCCCGGCGCTCCGGGCGGTCAGCCCTCGATGGCGCCCGGTGCCTCCGGCATGCCCCCCGGCGCTCCGGGCGGTCAGCCGCCCATGCCGTCGGGCCCCGGCATGCCTCCCGGCGTTCCCGGCGCCCAGCCGCTCCCGCCCCCCGGCACCTCCGGCGTTCCCATGCCCCCCAGTGCTCCAAGCGGTCAGCCGTCCGTGCCGCCAGGTGCGCCCATGCCGGGACAGGGCTCGGCGTACGGGTATCCGCAGCAGGGGCAGCCGACCGTCGGTCCCGGTTATCAGGCCGTTCTGCGGTATCGCGCGCAGGACGGGTCCGAGCAGCAGTTGATCCGGCGTTCCGCGCCGGGGACGCCGCACCCGGAGTGGCAGATCTTCCACGAGCTGCGGGCCATGAACGTGCCGCCGGACCAGGTGCTGGAGCTGCACACCGAGTTGGAGTCGTGCGAGCTGCCGGGGGCGTACTGCGCGCGGATGATCCGGGAGCAGTGGCCGCAGGCGCGGATCGCGAGCATCGCCCCGTACGGCACGGACCACGCGAGCCGGCAGCAGGGCATGCGGCAGTTGCTGGCGCACCAGGGCGAGTTGCACCAGGTGGCGGACGGTCCCGCACGGCCCGCGCCGGTGCGGGCGCCGCTGCCGCCGGTGCAGGCCGCGCCGCCGGTGCCCCCGGAGGGGATCGCGCAGGAGCTGGCCGGGGCGTTCGGGCCGGGGATCTTCCGGTTCGAGCAGCAGGCGGTGTCCCGGCAGGGCGTGCCGCCGATCGTGGCGCACACCCTGGTCGTGGCGGGGCTGCCGCTGGACATGGGCCCGTTCTTCTGGGCGCAGGCGCAGCCGGGCCGCCCGGTGCCGACGCTGGCGGAGCTGGCGGCGGAGCGCGGGGTGCAGCCGGCGGCGGACGCGGGGTCGTACCTCGTCATGGGCACCGACTTCGGCAAGGCGATCTGTGTGCAGTACGGGACGGCGAACATCGTGGCCGTGCCGGTGGAGGCGGGCCCGGGCGGTGCGCCGGTGCCGCCGCAGTTCGTGAACACCGGGCTGCCGGAGTTCACCCGGTGCCTGGCGCTGCTGGGCCGGATGTGGCGGCTGCGGTACGGGCTGAACCAGGAGCAGGCGGGCCGCTGGACCGTCGACTTCCAGGCGCAGCTGGCCGCCCTGGACCCGGCGGCGCTCGGTTCGCCGGAGAGCTGGTGGTCGGTGCTGCTGGAGCAGATGTGGGACGGGCTGTTGTAGCGCAGTCGCCGCCCGGCCGCCGGGTGTGAGCATTCGGGCCCCGCACGCGCGCGTGCGGGGCCCGACGCGTTGTCCGGGAGGGGGCCGTTCGGAGCAGCGCCGTGACGTGTCTGCGGAGTGTCGCGTTATGAACCCTTACTTCCGATCCATCAAGATATGCGCGAAATCATCCTGTCGTGCAGGTCCGGTGGAGAGGGGTCCCCAGGGTGAGCAGCGCATCGATGCCCCCGCACGGCTTCGTGACCGTCCGGGGGCGTGGCTACCGCCCCGACCAGGTCGAGGCGTACCTGGAGGCGCTGTCCGAGGACCGGGACGCCGCCTGGGAGCGCGCCGCCCGGCTGACCGTGCTCGCCAAGGACATGGGGGCGGAGGCCGCGCTGTTGCGCGAGATCGTCGCCGAGCTCCCGCCGCAGACGTACGAGACGCTCGGGGAAGGCGCCCGGCAGCTGTACCAGGCCGTGCTCGACGAGGCGGCGGACCTGCTGGAACGTACTCGGCGCGAGGCCGAGGAGGAGGTCGCGCGGGCCGAGGCGGACGCCGCGCGCGTGCTCCAGGAGGCGCAGGAGGCGGCGGACGCGGTCCGCACGGAGGCCGATGAACGCGCCCGTCAGTGGCTCCTCGGCGTGCAGGCCGAGGCCGAGGGCATCCGCGTGGGCGCCCGGCGCGCGGTGAAGTCCGAGCGGATGGAGGCGCTCGCGGAGTTGCGCGAGGCCCGCCGGCGCACCGACGGCATGCTCGCCGAGCGGTCCCGGGAGCACGCCGCGCGCTGGGCCCGGGCCGAGCGGGAGGAGGCCGAGCGGATGGCGGAGCTGGACGCCGGGCACGCCGAACGGGCGAGCCGGGCCGAGGCCGCGCTGGCGGACGCCGAGCGGGCCCTCGCGGAGGCGGAGGAGTACGAGCGCCGCTCCCCGGAGGAGGCACGCGCGCGTGCCGCCGAGATCATCGCCGAGGCGCGCGCGGAGGAGGAGCGCATCGCCCAGGAGACGGAACAGGTGCTGCGTGAGCACGGCGAGCTGTGGGACGACATGCAGGCGCACATGGACTCCGTGCGCGACACCCTCATCTCGCTGACCGGCAGGGTGGTCCTGGAGTAGCCGTACGGCCCGGCGAAGGTGTGCCCGGTCCTCCCGTCAACTCCCCTTCCGCACCGCCCCCGCCAGGATCCACCCCTCCACCGCCTCGTACTGGCGCCGCTGCCGCTCCGCCTTCGCGCGGCCCGACAGCACCGTGCCGAGCCAGCCGAAGAAGAAGCCGGCCGGGATGGAGACGATGCCGGTGGTGGTGAACGGGAACCAGTTGAGGTCGGCGCCCGGGAACGCGGACACGGGCGACCCGGAGACGAGGTTGGTGCCCGGCATGAGCAGCAGCACGGTCAGCGAGCCCCCGATCAGCGTGCCCATCAGCCCGCTGCGGGTGTAGCGGCGCCAGAAGAGGCCGTAGACCAGGGCGGGGGCGAGGGCGGAGGCGCCCAGGCAGAAGGAGAGCGTGACCAGGGGTTGCAGGCTGTGGTGCTGCACCAGGGTGGCCAGCAGGATCGTCGGCACGCCTATGGCGAGTGCCGAGACGCGGGCGAGGGTCATCTCGCGGCGGGCCGGCATCTCCTGTACCCGGGCGGCGAACACGTCGTGCGCGAGGGAGTTGGCGCACGCGAGGATCATCCCGGCCACCGAGGCGAGCAGGGTCAGGAAGAGCGCGGTGGTGACCAGGGTGAACAGGAAGGTCTCCGCCGTCGACACGTCGGTGCCGAACACCGCGCGTGAGCCCAGCAGATAGGCCGTGTTGCCCTGCGGGTCGGCCGTGGAGATCGCCGTACGCCCGAGCAGGGCGGTGGCGCCGAACCCCACCACGGTGATGACGAGGACGAACAGGGCGACCAGCGACACCGCCCAGGACATCGAGCGGCGCACCTGGCGGGCGCTGGAGGCGGTGTACATGCGCATGGTGATGTGCGGCAGGCAGGCGCCGCCGAGGACGACGGTCAGCTGTGAGGCGATCATGTCGACTCGGCCCTTGGGCGTGGTGCCGAACTCCAGCCCGGAGCGCAGGAAGGCCGTCCCGGCGCCGCTCTGCCGCGCGGCGGCGGTGAACAGGGCGCCCGGGTCCCAGTCGAAGCGGCGCAGGACCAGGAGGGCGACCGCGGCGCCCGAGCCGACCAGCAGCACGATCTTCAGGATCTGGATGAGCGCGGTGCCCTTCATGCCGCCGATCGCTGCGTAGGCGATCATGAGAAGGCCGAGTCCCACGACGCATCCGGTCTTCAGGGACTCGTTGGTGAAGCCGAGGATGAAGGCCATCAGCTGCCCGGTTCCGGCCAGTTGGACGAGCATCAGCGGCAGCAGCGCGGCGATGGTGACCGCGCAGGCGGTGATGCGTACGCAGCGGCCCGGCAGCCGGCGGGCGAGGGCGTCGCCCATGGTGAACCGGCCCGCGTTGCGCAGCGGTTCGGCCAGCAGGAACATCAGCAGCATCAGCGACAGGGCCGTGCTGAGGGCGAGGACGACACCGTCGTAGCCGCACAGGGCGATCACTCCGCCGGTGCCGAGGACGGTGGCGGCGGAGATGTAGTCGCCGGCGATGGCGAGGCCGTTGCGCAGCGGGGACAGGGAGCCGTAGCCGGTGTAGAACTCGTCCAGGTCGTCCCGGTCGGGGCCGGTCATCACGCACAGCAGCAGCGTCACGGTGGCGGCGGTGGAGAAGGCGACCAGGGACATGGTCTGCGCGGAGTCGCTGAAGCCGGTGGATGCCGCACCGGCGGCGCCGGTCATCGGGTCGCTCCGCGCCGCGCGTCCAGCTCGGCGTGCCTGCGGATGCGGTCGGCGAGCGGATCGACGTGCCGGCGCGCGGTGTGCTCGTACAGGGCGATCGCCAGCCAGGTGACGGGCAGTTGGACGAGGGCGAGCAGCAGCCCGGCGGGGATGCCGTCGGCGACCGTGCGCGTCATGACGCCGGGCGCGTACGCGGACAGGGCGAGGAACAGCGTGAAGTAGCCCAGCGCGGTGAGCGTGGCGGTGCGCCGCTGCCAGCGGTAGGCGCTGCGCAGTACGCGCAGATCGCTGTGCTGGCCGAGGGGTTCGCGCGGCGCCCGGCGCACCGGGGGCACCGGTTCGGGCGGCGCGGGCGGCTGCCAGGGGTAGGTCGGCTGCGCCGGGGAGGAGGGGTACGGCGACTGCGGGGAGGACGAGCGGTGCGGTGAGGCGGACGGCTGCGGTGAGTCCGGCGGTTGCGGTGAGTTCGACGGGTGCGGTGAGTGCGGGGGGTACGACGGGTTCGGGGAGTACGACGGATGCGGGGAGTACGACGGGTGCGGCGGGTCGTAGGACATCCCGGGGCTCCTTGCGTGGCTCGGGTCCGTGGCGGCGGACCGCAGGGAGGTGGGGGAGCTGAGCCACGCACGCTACTCGCGCGTCGCGGGACGCGCGACGTTTTCACCGAACTGGCCGGTCGGTATGCGCTTTCCCCGGGGAAACGGGTCCCACCTGGGGTGTTACCCGCGTTAACCCGCCGGGTTCACTCCGGGAGCACCGGGAACCGCCGGGGCGCCACCAGCAGCAGCACCACGAAGGCCAGGGCCGCCGCGCCCGCCGCGCCGAGGTAGACCGCGTGGACCGCGCCGGCGATGGCCCGCCGGGTCGCCTCCGGGGCCGTACCGGCGTCCAGCGCGCGCGTGACGGAGTCCAGGTCGCCCGCCCCGCCCAGCCGCGCGGCCAGCACCCCGTTGGCGACGGCGCCGAACAGGGACGCGCCGAGGGTCTGGCCGGTCTGCCGGCAGAACAGGACCGACGCGGTCGTGGTGCCCCGCTCCGACCAGCCCACGGTCGACTGCACCCCGACGATCAGCGGCAGCTGGAACAGCCCCAGCGCCCCGCCCAGCAGCAGCATCAGCAGCGTCGGCTGCCACCACGACCCGGGATACGGCAGGAACGGGAACGCGCACAGGATCAGCGCACCCAGGCCGATGCCGAGCAGCGCGGTGTCCCGGAAGCCGATCCGCCGGTAGACGTGCTGGCTGAGCGCGGCGGACACCGGCCAGCTCAGCGTCCACACCGACAGCACGAACCCGGCGGCCACCGGGGCGAGTCCGAGCACCGACTGCGCGTACGTCGGCAGGAACACGCTCGGCGCCACCATCAGCAGCCCCAGCGCGCCCAGCGCCAGATTGACGGCCGCGATCGTCCGGCGCCGCCACACCCAGCCCGGGATGATCGGCTCCGCGGCCCGCCGCTCCACCCACACCACCACGGCGGCCAGCGCCAGGCCCGTGCCGAACAGGGCCAGCGACGGCGCCGACAGCCACGGCCACGCCACCCCGCCCTGCACCAGAGCGGTCAGCAGCACCCCGCCGCACGCGAACACCGCGAGCGCGCCGCCCCAGTCCACGCGCGCGTGGCGGGCTTTCTCCCGCCCGGGCTCGTGCAGATGACGGACGATCAGCCACAGGGCGGCGGCGCCTATCGGCAGGTTGACCAGGAAGATCCAGCGCCAGTCGGCGTAGGCGGCGAGCACTCCGCCGAGCCCGGGACCGGCCACCGCGGAGACCGCCCACACCGTGGACAGCTTGGACTGGATCTTCGGGCGCTCCGCCAGCGGGTACAGATCGGCGGCCAGCGTCTGCACCGTGCCCTGCAACGCCCCGCCGCCCAGGCCCTGCACGATCCGGAACGCGATCAGCGCCCCCATGTTCCAGGCCACCGCGCACAGCAGGGACCCCAGCAGGAACACGGCGGCGCCCACCACCAGCACCGGCTTGCGGCCGAAGGTGTCGGACAGCTTGCCGTACACGGGGAGCGTGACGGTGACGGCGAGCAGATAGCCGGAGAACAGCCAGGAGAAGACGGAGAACCCGCCGAGGTCGCCGACGATCTGCGGTACGGCGGTGGAGACGACGGTGGAGTCGAGCGCGGCCAGTGCCATGGCCAGCATGAGCGCGGCGACCACCGCGCCCCGCCGCCGGGTGTCCTGCCGCCGGCCGGCTCCGCCGCGTATCGCCGGTGTCGTACTCCCCACCGCACACCCCTCCCGTGCTTCCCTCCGGAAGCCGCTTCGATGCCCCCTGCATCCATGTCCGGGACGACAGCTTCCCACGCCCGGCGGGGCTTGATCCTGACGCGGCGGAAGGGTGGAGGCTTTCCGCACCGAAGGGTGGAGGCGACCCCGAGAACGGCTCCACCCGGCGGTGGAGCACCCCTAGGGGTTCCTCCGTACTACGGCTCGGGGAGGGTTCGTCCCGGCGGAGGACGAGACCGGCCGGGGGCGTTCCTTAACCTGGCTTTACGCCACTGGGGGGCGGCGGACCGCACCGGCGGGGGTGGGGATTTCCCCCGGGAAAGACGGGGCTTCGCACCAGCGCGTGACGCCCCCGCCGACCGCGAGACTCATCGACGTACCCAAGACGACGTCCCGGGAGACCGGGCGCTCCGCACCGACATGCAAACCGACATAGGAGACATACCGTGACATCGGCTGTAAGCATTCCCAGGCATGGGGGCACTGGAGGGCGTACGGCCGTTGCCGCGCGGGCGCGGCAGGTCGTGAAGGCGTACGGGTCCGGCGAGACCCGTGTCGTCGCCCTCGACCACGTCGACGTGGACATCGCCCGTGGCCAGTTCACCGCGATCATGGGCCCCTCCGGGTCCGGCAAGTCCACCCTGATGCACTGCCTCGCCGGCCTCGACACGGTGACGAGCGGTCAGATCCACCTGGACGAGACCGAGATCACCGGCCTGAAGGACAAGAAGCTCACCCAGCTGCGCCGGGACCGGATCGGCTTCATCTTCCAGGCGTTCAACCTGCTGCCGACGCTGAACGCGATCGAGAACATCACGCTGCCCATGGACATCGCCGGCCGCAAACCCGACCGGGCCTGGCTGGACCGCGTGGTGGAGACCGTCGGGCTCGCCGGGCGCCTCAAGCACCGCCCCACCCAGCTCTCCGGCGGCCAGCAGCAGCGCGTCGCCGTGGCCCGCGCGCTCGCCGCCCGCCCGGAGATCATCTTCGGGGACGAGCCGACCGGAAACCTCGACTCGCGGGCGGGAGCGGAGGTGCTGGGCTTCCTGCGCCGCTCGGTGGACGAACTCGGCCAGACCATCGTCATGGTCACCCACGATCCGGTGGCCGCCTCCTACGCCGACCGCGTGCTCTACCTCGCCGACGGCCGGATCGTCGACGAGATGTACCAGCCGACGGCCGATCAGGTCCTGGACCGCATGAAGGACTTCGACGCCCGGGGGCGCACGTCATGACCGTCCTGAAGACCTCGATGCGCAACTTCTTCGCGCACAAGGGCCGCATGGCGCTGTCGGCGATCGCGGTCCTGCTGTCGGTGGCGTTCGTGTGCGGCACGCTCGTGTTCACCGACACGATGAACACCACCTTCGACAAGCTGTTCCAGGCCACGTCGTCGGACGTCCAGGTCAGCGCCAAGGGCTCCTCCGACACCGGGGAGACCACCTCCCGCACCGGCCGGCCGCCGGTGCTGCCCGCCTCCGTGGTCGGTGAGATCCGCAAGGCCCAGGGCGTGCGGTCGGCCGAGGGCACCGTGTTCTCCACCTCGGTGACCGTCATCGACGCCGACAAGGACAAGCTGTCGCCCAGCAGCGGCGCTCCCACCATCGTCGGCAGCTGGAACGGCAACGACGCCCGCACCATGGAGATCACCTCCGGTACGGCCCCCAAGGGCCCGGACCAGGTGATGATCGACGCCGACACCGCCGACAAGCACCACCTCAAGCTCGGCGACGAGATCGGCGTGATCACGGCCGTCGGCACGCACCACGCGCGCGTGTCCGGCATCGCCGCCTTCAAGGTCACCAACCCGGGCGCGGCGATCTTCTACCTGGACACGAAGACCGCCCAGCGGACCCTCGTCGGCCGGACCGGCGTCTACACCAACGTCAACGTCATGGCCGCCAAGGGCGTGACCGACGCGCAGCTGAAGAAGAACGTCACCGCCGTCCTCGGGCACGACTACAAGGTGCAGACCGCCAAGGAGGTCGCCGACGCCAACCAGAAGGACGTCCAGAGCTTCCTGAACGTCATGAAGTACGCGATGCTCGGCTTCGCCGGGATCGCCTTCCTCGTCGGCATCTTCCTGATCATCAACACCTTCTCCATGCTGGTCGCCCAGCGCACCCGGGAGATCGGCCTGCTGCGCGCCATCGGCTCCTCCCGCAAGCAGGTCAACCGGTCCGTGCTGGTCGAGGCGCTGCTGCTCGGCGTGCTCGGCTCGGTGCTCGGCGTCGGCGCGGGCGTCGGCATCGCGATCGGGCTGATGAAGCTCATGGGCCGGATGGGCATGAACCTGTCCACCGATGACCTCACCGTCGCCTGGACCACCCCCGCGATCGGCCTGCTCCTCGGCGTGGTCGTCACCGTCCTCGCCGCCTACCTGCCCGCCCGGCGCGCCGGCAAGGTCTCCCCGATGGCCGCCCTGCGCGACGCGGGCGCCCCGGCCGACGCCAAGGCCGGCGCCGTCCGGGCCGTGATCGGCCTGCTGCTGACCGCCGCCGGCGGCTGGTGCCTGTACGTCGCCGCCACCGCCGACCAGGCCAAGACCGGCTCGGGCTGGCTGGGCCTGGGCGTGGTGGCCACGCTCATCGGCTTCGTCGTCATCGGCCCGCTGCTCGCCGCCGGACTGGTCCGCGTCCTCGGCGCGGTCATCCTGCGGATCTTCGGGCCCGTGGGCCGGATGGCCGAGCGCAACGCGCTGCGCAACCCGCGCCGCACCGGCGCCACCGGCGCCGCCCTGATGATCGGCCTCGCCCTGGTGGCCTGCCTGTCGGTGGTCGGCTCCTCCATGGTGGCCTCCGCCACCGACCAACTGGACAAGACCGTGGGCACGGACTTCATCATCCAGGAGGACAACGGCCAGGTCATCACCCCGCAGGCGGTCAAGGCCGTCAAGGACACGCCGGGCCTCGCGCGGGTCACCGAGTACAAGGTCCTGGACGCCTCCCTGACCACGCCGGACGGCCGCACCACCAAGAACGAGACAATCAACGCGGCCGACCCGACGTACGCGCGGGACGTGCGCACCGAGACCGTGGCCGGCACCCTCGCCGACGCCTACAAGCCCGACTCGATGTCCGTCTTCGAGGGCTTCGCCGAGGACCACGGCATCAAGCTCGGCTCCACGGTCGCCGTCCACTTCAAGGACGGCCGCACGGCGAAGCTGACCGTCCGCGCGATCACCAGCGACGAGGCCGTCATCGACAAGGGCGCGATGTACGCCTCCATCGCCACGGCCGCGAAGTACATCCCCGCCGCCGACATGCCGCTGGACGATCTGCTCTTCGCCACGGCGAAGGACGGCCAGGAGAAGACCGCCTACGCGGCGCTGAAGTCGGCCCTGCACGAGTTCCCGCAGTACACCGTGCGCGACCAGACCGACTACAAGCAGGCACTGAAGGACCAGATCGGCCAGCTCCTGAACATGATCTACGGCCTGCTGGCGCTCGCGATCATCGTCGCGGTCCTGGGCGTGGTGAACACCCTGGCCCTGTCGGTGGTCGAGCGGACCCGGGAGATCGGCCTCATGCGGGCCATCGGCCTCTCCCGCCGCCAGCTGCGCCGCATGATCCGCCTGGAGTCCGTGGTGATCGCCGTCTTCGGTGCACTGCTCGGCCTGGGGCTCGGCATGGGCTGGGGCGCTACCGCCCAGAAGCTCCTCGCCCTGGAGGGCCTGAACGTCCTGGAGATCCCCTGGCCGACGATCACCGGTGTCTTCATCGGCTCGGCCTTCGTGGGCCTGTTCGCCGCGCTGATCCCGGCGTTCCGCGCGGGCCGCATGAACGTCCTGAACGCCATCGCGACGGAGTAGCCGCGCAGGCCGGGCCGACGGCCACCGCATACGGGGGTTGCGGAGGAGGACCGGTGCCGGGAAGTCCTGGGGGACTTCCCGGCACCGGGTTCTTCTGGGAAACGGGGGGTCCAGGGGGCGGAGCCACTTGGTTGTCCACAGGCCCAACGGCAACGTCGACAGCGTCGTAGGCTGGACAGCCCCGGTCGCCACACGCGCCGGGCACTTGCGTTGCCCACCCATGGACGGAAAAAGCCCCCCATGAGCCTGCACGGTCTGCTCGACGCCGTAGTCAAGGACCCCGCCCTCGCGGAAGCGATCGCGGCGGCGGCGGACGGCAACCGCCCGCACGTCGACCTCGTCGGCCCCCCTGCCGCCCGCCCCTTCGCGATCGCCGCCCTGGCCCGCGAGGCCGGCCGCCCGGTGCTGGCGGTCACCGCGACCGGCCGCGAGGCCGAGGACCTGGCCGCCGCCCTGCGCTCCCTGCTGCCCGAAGAGGGCGTCGTGGAGTACCCCTCCTGGGAGACCCTCCCGCACGAGCGGCTCAGCCCGCGCAGCGACACCGTCGGCCGCCGCCTCGCCGTCCTGCGCCGCCTCGCCCACCCCAGCCCCGACGACCCCGAGACCGGCCCGGTCTCCGTCGTCGTGGCCCCCGTGCGCTCCGTGCTCCAGCCGCAGGTCAAGGGCCTCGGCGACCTGGAACCGGTGGCCCTGAGGACCGGCCGGACCGCCGACCTCGACGACGTCGTCGAAGCCCTCGCAGCCGCCGCCTACGCGCGCGTGGAGCTGGTCGAGAAGCGCGGCGAGTTCGCCGTACGCGGCGGCATCCTGGACGTCTTCCCGCCCACCGAGGAACACCCCCTGCGCATCGAGTTCTGGGGCGACGACGTCGAGGAGATCCGCTACTTCAAGGTCGCCGACCAGCGCTCCCTCGAAGTCGCCGAGCACGGTCTGTGGGCGCCCCCGTGCCGCGAGCTGCTGCTCACCGACGACGTCCGCGCACGCGCGCGTGCCCTCGCCGAGGAGCACCCGGAGCTGGGCGAACTCCTGAACAAGATCGCCGAGGGCATCGCGGTCGAGGGCATGGAGTCCCTGGCCCCCGTCCTCGTCGACGACATGGAGCTGCTGCTCGACGTGCTGCCCCAGGGCGCGATGGCCGTCGTCTGCGACCCGGAGCGGGTCCGCACCCGCGCCGCCGACCTCGTCGCCACCTCGCAGGAGTTCCTCCAGGCCTCCTGGGCGGCCACCGCCGGCGGCGGCGAGGCGCCGATCGACGTCGGCGCGGCCTCCCTGTGGTCCATCGCCGACGTCCGCGACCGCGCGCGCGAGCTGGGCATGATGTGGTGGTCCGTGTCCCCGTTCGCGGCCGACCTCGAACTGGAGGCGGACACCCTCAAGCTCGGCATGCACGCCCCCGAGACCTACCGCGGCGACACCGCGCGGGCCCTCGCCGACACCAAGGGCTGGCTCGCCGACGGCTGGCGCGCCGTCTTCGTCACCGAGGGCCACGGCCCGGCCGCGCGCACGGTGGAGGTCCTCGGCGGCGAGGGCATCGCCGCCCGCCTCGACGCCGACCTCGGCGAGCTGAGCCCGTCGGTGGTGCACGTCTCCTGCGGCTCGATCGAGTACGGCTTCGTGGACCCGGCGCTCAGACTCGCCGTGCTCACCGAGACCGACCTGTCCGGGCAGCGCACCGCCACGCGCGACGGCGCCCGGATGCCGGCCCGCCGCCGCAAGACCATCGACCCGCTCACCCTGGAGCCGGGCGACTACATCGTCCACGAACAGCACGGCGTCGGCCGCTACATCGAGATGGTGCAGCGCACCGTCCAGGGCGCCACCCGCGAGTACCTGGTCGTGGAGTACGCGCCCGCCAAGCGCGGCCAGCCCGGCGACCGGCTCTACATCCCGACCGACCAGCTGGAGCAGATCACCAAGTACGTCGGCGGCGAGGCACCCACCCTGCACCGCCTCGGCGGCGCCGACTGGACGAAGACCAAGGCCCGCGCGAAGAAGGCCGTCAAGGAGATCGCCGCCGACCTGATCAAGCTCTACAGCGCGCGCATGGCCGCCCCCGGCCACGCCTTCGGCGCCGACACCCCCTGGCAGCGCGAGCTGGAGGACGCCTTCCCGTACGCGGAGACCCCGGACCAGCTCACCACCATCGCCGAGGTCAAGGAGGACATGGAGAAGTCGGTCCCCATGGACCGCCTGGTGTGCGGCGACGTCGGCTACGGCAAGACCGAGATCGCCGTACGGGCCGCCTTCAAGGCCGTACAGGACGGCAAGCAGGTCGCCGTACTCGTCCCCACGACCCTGCTGGTGCAGCAGCACTTCGGCACGTTCTCCGAGCGGTACGGACAGTTCCCGGTGAACGTGCGGGCGCTCTCCCGCTTCCAGACCGACACCGAGGCCAAGGCCGTCCTGGAGGGGCTGAAGGAGGGCTCGGTGGACGTCGTCATCGGCACCCACCGCCTGTTCTCCTCGGAGACCAGATTCAAGGACCTGGGCCTGGTCATCGTGGACGAGGAGCAGCGCTTCGGCGTCGAGCACAAGGAGCAGCTGAAGAAGCTCCGCGCCAACGTCGACGTGCTGACGATGTCCGCGACCCCGATCCCGCGCACCCTGGAGATGGCGGTCACCGGCATCCGCGAGATGTCCACGATCACCACGCCCCCGGAGGAGCGGCACCCGGTGCTCACCTTCGTCGGGCCGTACGAGGAGAGGCAGATCGGCGCGGCCATCCGCCGCGAACTGCTCCGCGAGGGCCAGGTCTTCTACATCCACAACCGCGTCGAGTCCATCGACCGCGCGGCGGCCAGGCTCCGCGAGATCGTCCCCGAGGCGCGCATCGCTACGGCCCACGGCCAGATGTCGGAGTCCGCGCTGGAGCAGGTCGTGGTCGACTTCTGGGAGAAGAAGTTCGACGTGCTGGTGTCGACCACGATCGTGGAGTCCGGCATCGACATCTCCAACGCCAACACGCTGATCGTGGAGCGCGGCGACACCTTCGGCCTGTCCCAGCTGCACCAGTTGCGCGGCCGGGTCGGCCGTGGCCGGGAGCGCGGTTACGCGTACTTCCTGTACCCGCCGGAGAAGCCGCTGACGGAGACCGCGCACGAGCGCCTCGCGACGATCGCCCAGCACACCGAGATGGGCGCCGGCATGTACGTGGCGATGAAGGACCTGGAGATCCGCGGCGCCGGCAACCTGCTCGGCGGCGAGCAGTCCGGGCACATCGCGGGCGTCGGCTTCGACCTGTACGTCCGCATGGTCGGCGAGGCCGTCGCGGACTACCGGCGCCAGCTGGAGACCGGCGGGATCGAGGAGGAGCTGCCGCTGGAAGTCAAGATCGAGCTGCCGGTCGACGCGCACGTCCCGCACGACTACGCGCCCGGCGAGCGCCTGCGCCTCCAGGCGTACCGGGCCATCGCCTCCGCCAACTCGGAGGAGGACATCAAGGCCGTCCGCGAGGAACTCACCGACCGCTACGGCAAGCTGCCCGAGCCGGTGGAGAACCTGCTGCTGGTGGCCGGGCTGCGGATGCTCGCGCGCGCCTGCGGGGTCGGCGAGATCGTCCTGCAAGGCACCAACATCCGCTTCGCGCCGGTGGAACTGCGCGAGTCGCAGGAGCTGCGGCTCAAGCGGCTCTACCCGGGCACGGTCATCAAGCCCGCCGCGCACCAGGTGCTGGTCCCGCGCCCGAAGACCGCCAAGGTCGGCGGCAAGCCGCTGGTCGGCCGCGAACTGCTGGCCTGGGTCGGCGAGTTCCTCACCTCGATCCTGGGCTAGCGGGCGATGCACGGGAGCGGCGACGGGGGCGGGCGCGGGTGTGGCGACGGGGTCGGGGCGCGCGTGCGGATCGGTGAGCTGGCGGGGTCGGCACCCGCGTGCGGATCGGTGAGCTGGCCGAGGGGACCGGGGCGACACCGCGCGCCCTGCGCCACTACGAGCGGCAGGGCCTGATCACGTCCGTGCGCGCGGCCAACGGCTACCGCGCGTACGACACCGGTACGGCCGTCCGGGTCCGCGACATCCGCCGGCTGCTGGAGGAGGGCCTCACCCTGGACGGCGTACGGGCGTTCCGGACCCCTGAAGGGGCTTGAGCCCGGGGCGACCCCCGGCGGTCTCGGCCAGGGGCGCGGCGCGGCGGCCGACGGCCACGACCCGGGCGCCCTCGGCGGCGAACGCGCGCGGTGGCGCGGCCGGTGCCGGTGCCGGCGCCGGTCACGAGAACGGTACGGGGTCCCTGGAAGTGGCTGTTCTCGCTCATCTCGCTCATGCGGGATCGTCGGACCCTGACGCCAGTGACAACGTCAACTCCGGCCGGGGGCGCGCGGACGGCAACAGCCCGTCACATTCCTCGACCGGCGCCCGATTTGCTTCCCGATCACCCCTTTGCGCTCGCATCTGATGGGCGACAGCGGGAAGTTACGGTGGTGAGCGGAACGATCCGCCCGCGCCTGCGGGGCGGGCCAGGGTGAGCGAGGGAGACGCACTGTGACGCGTCCGAGGGGCGGAGCGGCCATCGCCGTGGCCGTGCTGGTCGCCGTGACCGGCTGCACGGCCGAGCAGACCGAGGGGGCCTCCGGACCCCCGAAAAACGGAGGCGGGGGCGGCGGCGCGGCCCTGGCCGCCGCCGACTCACTGACCGTCAAGGGGCGCGCGCCGAAGACCGGTTACTCCCGGGAAAGGTTCGGCACCGCCTGGGCGGACACCGACTCCAACTCCTGCGACACCCGCGACGACATCCTCAAACGCGACCTGAAGAAGGTGCGGTTCACCGGCGGCGGCTGCAAGGTCTCCTACGGTCTGCTGGACCCCGACCCGTACTCCGGCAAGGACATCACCTACCGGCGCGGCCGCAGCCAGGTCGACATCGACCACGTCGTCGCCCTCTCCGACGCCTGGCAGAAGGGCGCCAAGTACTGGGACCCCAGCAAGCGCATAGCGCTGGCCAACGACCCCCTGAACCTCCTCGCGGTCGACGCGAGCACCAACCGTGGCAAGGGCGACGGCGACGCGGCCACCTGGCTGCCGCCCGACAAGGGCTACCGGTGCGCCTATGTCGCCGCCCAGGTCGCGGTCAAGAAGAAGTACGGCCTGTGGGTCACCGCCGCCGAGCGGACCGCCATGAAGAAGGTCCTCTCCGGCTGCCCGGACCAGAAACTCCCCACCGGCGGCAACCCGACCAAAGCACCCGAGCGTTTCCGGGCCCGGTGATCCGCCCGGCCGCCGGCCAAATCGCTGTCCCGCCCGGGGGCGTACCGCCTACCGTGACCGTCATGGACTTCAAGGTGAGCAGCCTCGCCGAGCGGCCCGACCGGCTCCCGGCGGTGCTCGGCATGACCGACACCTGGCCCGAGTTCGTCACCCACGACCTCGTGGGCAACGCCCACTACGGCCGCATCCCCACCGAACTGCCGGAGTACGCGCTGTTCGCCGAGGACGAGGACGGCCAGGTCGTCGCCCACGCCTACAGCGTGCCGTTCGCCCTCGACCTGGACGGCCGGCGCGCCCTGCCGGCCCGGGGCTGGGACCAGGTCCTGGCGTGGGCCTTCGCCGACCTGCGCCGCGGCACCCGCCCGGACACCGTCAGCGCCATCGCGGTCACCATCGCCCCGCACGCCCAGGGCCACGGCCTGTCGTCCGTCATGCTCTCGGCGATGCGCGACAACGCCCGTGCCCGCGGCTTCCGCGAGGTCGTCGCCCCCGTCCGCCCGAACGCCAAGCACCGCGAGCCGCACACCCCGATCGCCGAGTACGCCCACCGGGTCCGCCCCGACGGGCTGCCCGAGGACCCGTGGCTGCGCGTGCACGCCCGGGCCGGCGCCACCGTCGACTCCATCGCGCCGGCCTCCATGACGGTGACCGGCTCGCTGGAGGAGTGGCGCCGCTGGACCGGGCTGCCCTTCGACACGGCGGGCGACGTCGAGGTGCCCGGCGCGCTGGTCCCGGTCCGCTGCGAACCGGAGCACGGGTACGCCGTCTACGTCGAACCCAACGTCTGGATGCGGCACCCGCTGTGACCCCGCGCCGGGCCCCGCCCGGCATCGGCCGTTACGGCGCATCCGCCGTTACAGCGCATCAGCCGTTACGGCCTATCGGCCGTTACAGCGCGTCCAGGTCGATGATCTCGCCCGTGGGCTTCTGCGCGGGCACTGGCTTGCCGTAGTCGACGAACGACAGGTGCTCCGGCTCCTTCCCGCCGGACGCGCTGTCGACGCGGAGCAGGTACGGCTTGCCCTCGGTCGCCACATACGCCGTGTAGCGCTCCTTGCCGTCCTTCTCGGCCAGGGCGATCGCGGGCGTGCCGTCGATCCGCGTGGTCTTCCCACGGGTGGTGCCCGCCGTGCCGCCGTCGCTCATGTCACCGAGGACCGAGTCCAGGTCGCAGAAGCTCGCGATGTCCTTGGCGTCCTGGCCCTTCACGGCCATCTTGGTCCACTTACCGGCCAGCATGTCCACGGCCGCCTCCGTGTCCTCCTTGGACTCGCCCTCGCTCTGGGCGCGCAGGAACGCCGCGTCGTACTTCATGTAGACGGTGCTGCCCGTTTTGATCAGCTGAGCCTTGCCCTGGCCGTCCATGTTCATCGTGCCGGCGCACTCGCCCTTGTGGTTGACCGCCATGTCGATGTCGATGACGCCCTTGCTCTCGTCGTCGGTGACCCGGCCCTTCAGCCGCACGGACGAGGCGCCCGTGGTGGCCTTCAGCGCGCGGTCGGCGATCTCGCCGCCGCTCATCCCGGCGAACGGGCCCTTCGGCTTGCTGTCCGCCGAGTCCTGCCCCGGCAGGCAGCCGGTGGTGAGCCCCGCTGTGGCCGCGGCGGCGAGACAGAGGGCGGCGAGGACGGTACGACGCATGGCAGTTCCTTGCTGAGAGAAGTGGGTGGGTGAGCGGGGAGCCGTACGGCTCCGTGGGGGGTGGTGGTGCGGGACCGGCGCGGGGTGTCGTACCCCGCGCCGGGATGAGCGGAGGGGTCAGGCCTTCTTCCAGGTGCCGCAGTCGTTCGTCTTGAAGTAGGCGTCCGACGCGCTGATGGTGACGACGGCCGTGCCGGTGACGTTGTTGTTGGCGATGATCGAGTCCAGCCCGTGGTCGGCGTCCTTCGTACGCTCCCAGTAGCAGGAGTCGTCCGCGTTGCCGGTCGACCTGTAAGTGCCCGGCGCGATGTCCGTACCGACCTTGAACATGCCCCCGTCGCCGTCCATCGAGGAGGCGGGCGTGCCCTTCGTCTTCGGGCCCACCGCCTCCCAGTCCTCACAGCCGGCGGACTTGAACAGCTTGTCGGTGGGCTTGATGGTCACGTAACTCGTGCCGCTGACATTGTCGTTGGCGAGCATGGAGTCCAGCTCGCCCGAGGCGTCCTTGGCGCGCTCCCAGTAGCACATGTCGTCGTCGTTGCCGGTCGTGCGGTACGTCCCCGGCTTCACGTCGGTGCCGATCTGGTACTCGCCGTCGCCCCCGAAGGCGGCCTTCTTCTCCTCGGACTTCGCCTCGGCCTTCTTGGTGCCCCCCGAGTCCTCGTTGCCGCCGGACTTGTGCTCGGCCGACGCGGAGGACCCCTTGTCACCGCCGCCGGAACCGCCGTCCTTGCCGTCGTTGCCGGCGTTGGCGGACACGGCACCGATGACGACGATCCCGACGACGGCACCGAGTGCGACCTTGGCCTTCATGCCCATGGCGAACCCCTCCCCAAATGCTGCGGCCTCCCCCTCGGTGGCCGCTGTTCGCTGGGTCAATAAGATCAGAGCTTGTGAACCGAGTCAACACGGTTCACAGGTCGACGGGGGTACACGGTCGTGAATCAGGGGATCTTGTGTACGTCGGTATGCTCAGTGCTCACACGGGACGAGGGGAGCGAAGCCGGTGCAGGACAACGCGACAGAGGTGACCGCAGCCGGTATCGCGCGGCTCGCCGGAGTGGGCCGGGCCGCCGTCAGCAACTGGCGCCGCCGGCACGCCGACTTCCCGAAGCCGGTGGGCGGTACCGAGACCAGCCCCTCCTTCGCGCTCGCCGAGGTAGAGGCCTGGCTGCGCAAGCAGGGCAAACTCGCCGAGGTCCCGCTGCGCGAACGCGTCTGGCAGCAGCTCGCCGGGCACCCGGAAGGACCGCTGACGGCCCTGGTGCACACCGGCTGTGTGCTGCTGCTGATCCATGAGCGGCCCACCGTCTGGCTCGACGCGAGCGCGGGCTCCGACGCACGGCTGGCCGCGATCCTGTCGGGGGCGCTGGATCAGGTACTGATCCCGCGGCTTGGTGGGCCGGCGGGACGTGCGGGGCGGGGGGCGGGCGTGAAGCCGTCGGCCAAGGCCGGTGGTGTGAACGGGGCGGCCGACGCCGGGGATGTGAACGCGGGCGCTGGCGCCGGTGGTGTGAAGGCGGGTGCTGGCGCCGGTGGTGTGAACAGCGGTGGCGACGGCGCTCATGTGAACACCGGCGCTGGCGGCGCTCGTGTGAACGCGCGTGGCGACGCCGCCCGTGTGAACGCCGGCGTTGGCTCGGCGCGTGTGAACCCCGCTGTCGCCGCCGTCGGTGTGAACCCCGGTGCTGATGCCGCCGCTGTGAACGCCAGTGTCGACGCCGCCGCTGTGAACCGCCCTCTCACACCTCCCGCTGTGAACTCCTCGCAGACGCCGCCACCCGTGAACGCGCCCCCAACTATTCACAGCGCGCAGGCCGTTCACACCCCCACCGGCCCCCAACTCACCCTCTCCGCCCCCCTCCTCCGCGGCGCCGCCGAACTGGCCGCCGAGGTGGGGGCGCGGCAGGCGTTCGAGTTCCTGGTGGGCCGGCACCTGGACGCCAACCCCCGCCAGTACACGCTCACCCCGGCCGAACTCGCCGGTCTCATGGCCGACCTCGCCGGCCCGGCCCGCACCGTCCTGGACCCGGCCTGCGGCACCGGCGCCCTGCTGCGCGCCGTCGCCACCCGCCCCGACCAGGAGCTGTACGCCCAGGACAGCGCCCCCGAACTCGCCGCGATCAGCGCGCTGCGGCTCGCGCTGCACAGCCGGGCCACCGTGCGCGCCGCCGCCGGCGACACCCTGCGCGCCGACGCGCACCCCGGGCTGCGCGCCGACGCGGTCCTGTGCCATCCGCCGTTCAACGAGCGCAACTGGGGCCATGACGAACTCGCCTACGACCCCCGCTGGGAGTACGGTTTCCCGGCCCGCACCGAGTCCGAACTGGCCTGGGTGCAGCACGCGCTGGCCCGGCTGACCGACGGCGGCACCGCCGTGCTGCTCATGCCGCCCGCCGCCGCCTCCCGCCGTTCCGGGCGCCGGATCCGCGCCGATCTGCTGCGCCGGGGCGCGCTGCGGGCCGTGGTCGCGCTGCCGGTCGGGGCGGCACCGCCGTACAACATCCCGCTGCACCTGTGGGTGCTGCGTCGGCCCGACCGGACGCCGGCGGCGCCCGAGGTGCTGCTCGTGGACACCGGGAGGTTCGCCGGGGAGGGGCGGGGCGGCCCGGACTGGGAGGCGGTACGGGAGGCCGTGACGGACGCCTGGGGCGCCTTCACGCGCGCGGGGCGGCTCACGGAGCGGCCGGGGATCGCCCGTTCGGTGCCGGTCATCGATCTCCTGGACGACGACGTGGACCTGGCTCCCGCCCGCCATCTGCCGCCGGCCGCGGAGGCCGACGGCGCCGAGCAGCTCACGCGGGTGCGCGAGCGCCTGGGCGCGACCCTGCGCCTGACCGCCGACCTCACCCCGCCCCCGGCCGACCCGTCGCCGGCCGCGCGCTGGCCGCTCACCACGATCGGTGAACTCGCGCGCGGGGGCGCGCTGGTGATGCGCACCGGCGGAAACGGCGGCCACGCGCGCGTGCCGGTGCTCACCGACCACGACGTCCTCGCCGGAACGGCGCCTTCGGGCACGCTTCCGGAGAGCGAGGAGGAGGCCGTACTGACCGAGCCGGGCGATGTCGTCGTACCGGTGCTCGGCGGGGGATCGGTGGCGCGCGTCATCGACGAGGCGACCGGGGGCGCGGTCCTGGGGCGCAACCTCGTGCTGCTGCGCCCCGACCGGACGGCGCTCGACCCGTGGTTCCTCGCCGGGTTCCTCCGGGGTACGGCCAACAACCGGCAGGCCAGCAGCTATGCCTCCACGGCGACCCGCCTGGACGTGCGCCGGCTGCACCTGCCCCGGCTCCCGCTGGAGGAACAGCGGCGCTACGGCGACCGGTTCCGCGCGCTGGACGAGTTCGAGCGCGCGCTCAGGCACGCGAGCCGGCTCGGGGAGCAACTCGTGCGCGGCATGTACGACGGACTGACGGACGGCACGGTCGCACCCGACTGAGCCCGACTGAACCAACTGAACCCGACTGAACCCGGCTTACCGAACGGTCCCAGCGAACCGCGTGAAGTGACCGAACGGCGTGAAGTGATCAGGGAGACAACGGTTCGGTACAACCCGTGACCGGTTGTCCTTGTCGGCCTATACGCTCGGACTCCGACCGGGACACCGTCCCGTCGGCGTCCGTCCCCATCGGTCCCACTCGGTCCAGGAGCAGTCATGTACGGCCACGGCGCGGTGCCGCCTCCCCGCAGCGCGGGAAAGGTCATCTCCCTGCGCGTGATGTTCGCGGCGGCCGGGGCACTCAGCTGCGGACTGCTGTCCTGTCTGCCGTTGTTCCGGGTGGCCTTCGTGCGGGGCCGCTGGTCCGACTGGTTGACCGCCTGGCTGAGCCTGCCGCTGTCCATCACCGGGTTCGTGGTGGTGGGTGAACTGCCGGAGGAGGACTGGCGCAGCGACCTCGCGCTGAGCCTGCTCCTGCTCCTCGGCGTGGCGTCCGCGGTCTACTACCTGGTGGTGGACATCCGGCTGCACCACCAGCAGCGGTTCGCCGGGTTCGCCCACACGCACGCCGCTCCCCACGCCCCGACCGCGCCCGGACCCTACGGCTTCGGGCACGCGGCGCCGCCGTACACGACGCCCGTACCGGCCCCGCAGCCCCCGGTGCCGCCCGCGCACCCCACGCCGATACCCCAGCCGCACCCCCGGATACCCGGGCCGCCGCACACCGGGGCCGTGCCCCCGGCGCCCGTGCCGCGGGCCGAGCCGCCGCAGCGCCCCGCCCCCGCCCGCATCGACCAGGTACGCGCCGAACTGGACGAACTCAGCGACTATCTGCGCCGGCACGAAGGACACGAGGGCCACGGCGAGGGCGGACGGTGACCGTGACGACAGGGCGCATGGTCGCCGACCGATACGAGCTGTCCACGCTCATCGGGCAGGGCGGCATGGGCCAGGTCTGGACGGCGTACGACCGCAGGCTCGACCGGCGCGTGGCGGTGAAGCTGCTGCGCCCGGACAAGGTGGCGGGCCAGGAGGCGGACGAGCTGCGCCGCCGGTTCGTGCGCGAGTGCCGGGTGACCGCTCAGGTGGACCACCCCGGTCTGGTGACGGTCCACGACGCGGGCAGCGAGGGCGAGGAGCTGTTCCTCGTCATGCAGTACGTCGACGGCGCCGACCTCTCCGACCACCTCGCCGAGCACGACCCGTACCCGTGGCAGTGGGCGGTCGCGGTGGCCGCGCAACTGTGCGCCGTACTGAGCGCCGTGCACGCCGTGCCGATCGTGCACCGCGACCTCAAGCCGCGCAATGTGATGGTGAAACAGGACGGCACGGTCACCGTCCTCGACCTGGGTGTGGCCTCCGTGATGGACACCGACACCACGCGCCTGACCCACACCGGCTCCCCGATCGGCTCGCCCGCCTACATGGCGCCGGAACAGGCGATGGGCGGCGCGGTCGGCCCGTACACCGACCTGTACGCGCTCGGCGTGCTGATGCACGAACTGCTCAGCGGCGAGGTGCCGTTCGCCGGCTCCACGGCGCTGGGCGTGCTGCACCGGCACCTGTACGAGCCCCCGCTGCCCGTGCGCCGGATCCGGCCCGAGGTCCCCGAGGCGCTGGAGACCCTGGTGCTGCGGCTGCTCGCCAAGGACCCGCAGCACCGGCCGGCGTCCGCGCAGGAGGTGTACGAGGACCTGGCGCTGCTCCTGCCCGCGCGCGGGACGCCCACCGGGGCGCCCCTGGACCCCACCCGCCCCTTCCTGCGCCCGCACGCCCCCTGGCCGGACCGGGCGCGGACCCCCGCGCCCCAGCCCGCGCCCGTCGCTCCGGCGCCGCCGGTGGCCGAGAAGCCCGATGTCGCCGCCGCCGTGGACGAGGTCAAGCGCCTGCTGGGCGAGGGCCGTATCACGCAGGCCGTCGACATCCTGGGCGCGATCCTGCCGGCCGCCGCCGAGCAGCACGGCGAGCACTCCCCGGTCGTCCGCACCCTGCGCAAGCAGTACGCGGCGACCCTCATGGACGACGGCCAGTACCGGCGCGCGTTGCCCGAACTGCGCCGGCTCGCGGACGAACGCGCCGCCGAGGCCGGCCAGGCCGACCCGCAGTCGCTGCGCTACCGCTACGAGGCCGCGCAGTGCCTGGAGCAACTCGGCGAACCGGCGGCGGCGCTCGCCGAGTACCGCGCGCTGCTGCCGTACTACGAGAACCAGTACGTCTCCGGGGACCCACAGCTCGCCCACGAGGTGCGCCGCCGCATCGGCCATCTGCTGCTCGCCCTCGGCGACCGGCCGGCCGCCCACGACACGCTCGCGCGCCTCGTCCTGGACGTCGAGCGGCTGCACGGCCCCGGCCATCCGCTGGCCGTGGAGGTCCGCCGGACGCTCCAGTGGCTCGGGCAGGTACGCGGGTAGCAAGGAGGCGCACGGCGGCGTCACGCTGAGCGTCGCCCTGGACGCCCGGGACGCGCCGGTGGCCAGCGTCGGCCGACCCGGCGGCCCCCTCCCGGAGCGGCGCGGCGGTGCCCGAAGCGCGCGCGAATCGTTGGTCGAATGGGTTGGCCGCAGCCTGCTCACTGCCTACCATCGATCACCGCAAGACTTTGTGCACCGTCGCACAATCTCCCTTGGAGGTCTCCTTGCACCGCCGCCGTCGCACCGCGCTCGTCCTCACCGCCGCGATCGCCGCCGCGGCACCCCTGCTGACCGCCTGCGGAAGCGACGCGCACCCGGGCGCCGCGGCCGTCGTCGGCGGGCAGCGGATCAGCGTCGCCCAGCTGGAGAGCCGGGTCAACGAGGTCCGCCGGGCACAGCGGGCCGCGGTGCCGGACGAGACGCAGTACCAGCAGGTCGTCTCCTCCACCGGCACCCTCACCCGCGACACCCTGCACAACATGGTCCTCGACCGGGTGCTGCACCGTGCCGCGCGGGACGCGGGCATCACGGTGACCCGCAAGGAGGTCCAGCAGATGCGCGGCGAGCTGGAGCGGCAGGCCGGCGGCGGCAAGGGCCTGGAGGCGGCCTGGTTGCAGAAGTACGGCATCGCCCCGGCCCGCCTCGACGACAACCTGCGCCTGCAACTGGAGGCCCAGAAGCTCGCCGCGCGGCTCGGCACCGACACCAGCCAGCCCGCCTTCTGGAAGGCCCTGTCCAAGGCCTCCGAGGAACTCCACGTCGACCTCAACCCGCGCTACGGCTCCTGGGACGTCCAGAAGAGCAGCAGGGTGGACGCGGAGACGCCGTGGGTGCGGGAGGTCACGACGGCGGGCGGGGAGCCGGTGACGGCGTAGGCGGGCCGCTGCCCGGCGGGGCGGTGCCACCGGTCACGTGGCGGTGCCACCGGTCATACGATCACACGACCCCGTCGGGCCTGTGGACAACCGAATCCTCTCCCTCGCCCCGTGGGTTACGTTCGGATCGTGAACGAAACCAGCCCCGAAGCCCGTGGGGAAGCCGCCCCCGGCCGCATCGTCCTGCTCACCACCAGCCACCGCGTCGCCCCCGGTCTGCTGTCCTGGCCCGCCTGGCAGGCCCTGCGCACCGCCGACGCCGTGCTGTGCGCGGACGGCGCCCATCCGCAGCTGCCGTATCTGCGCGAGGCCGGGATCGCGGTGGCGGAGGCGTCCCCCACCGCCCAGGAGCTGGTCGACGCCTGCGCCGGAGGCCGGACGGTGGTGGTCGTCGCCACGGGTGAGGGAGAGCCCGCCCTCACCGACGGCCTGGCCCGCCTGGCCGGCTCCGGCCGGGTCGCCATGCCGGAGCTGGAGCTGCTCCCCGCCTCCTACGACCTGCCCGGCGCCCGCCTGCTGGACCTCGTGCAGGTGATGGACCGCATCCGCGCCGAGTGCCCGTGGTCCTCCCGGCAGACCCACGAGGGCCTGGCGAAGTACGGCATCGAGGAGGCGTACGAACTGGTCGAGGCGATCGAGGCCGGCGACCGCGCGGAGCTGCGCGAAGAGCTGGGCGACGTCCTCCTCCAGGTCGTCTTCCACTCCCGCATCGCCGAGGAGGACCCGGACGCGCCGTTCTCCGTCGACGACGTCGCCGGCGGCATCGTCGCCAAGCTCATCCACCGGCACCCGCACGTCTTCGGCGACGAGGAGGCCGAGACCCCGGAGGACGTCAAGGAGCACTGGCTGCGCACCAAGGCGGAGGAGAAGCGGCGCGACTCGGTCACGGACGGCGTCCCGCTCGGCCAGCCCGGCCTGGCCCTCGCCGCCAAGCTCGCCTCCCGCACCCGCACGGCGGGCCTGGCGGTACCCCTGCCGCAGGGCGAGGGCATCGGCTACGAGCTGCTGGCGCTGGCGGTCCGCGCCGAGGCCTCCGGCGTCGACCCGGAGGCGGCGCTGCGGGCGGCGGCCCGGGCGTACCGGGACGCGATACGGACGGCCGAGGGCCTGCCCGCTTAGCCCCGCGGCCCGAGGACGCCGCACGGATTCCAGCCCTACGCTCAGCCCGCTTCCCCGGTGCCGGAGGAACGGCTCCACAGGACAACCCCCGCCGGTCCGGCGCTCCTGGGGTCTGCGGGCTCCGCAGGGCAGCCCCCCCGCGGCTCCCGCGCCCTCGGGGTCTGCGGGCTCCGCAGTACAACCCCCGCCGCTGCCCCGCCCCCGGGTCTGCGGGCTCCGTAGGACACCCCGCCTCTCCCGCGCCCCCCGGGGGTCAGCCCCACCCCGCCCGGCACTGCTCGGCCGGCGGGATACGGTCGAGGAGTGACCGACCAGCCCCACCTCGACCAGCCCGCTCCCGCCCTCTTCACCTGGGAGTTCGCCGCCGACCCCTACCCGGCTTACGCCTGGCTGCGCGAGCACGCCCCCGTGCACCGGACGCGGTTGCCGAGCGGGGTCGAGGCCTGGCTGGTCACCCGGTACGCCGATGCCCGGCAGGCCCTGGCCGACCAACGGCTGAGCAAGAACCCGGCGCATCACGACGAACCCGCGCACGCCAAGGGCAAGACCGGCATCCCAGGCGAGCGCAAGGCCGAGCTGATGACGCATCTGCTGAACATCGACCCGCCGGACCACACCCGGCTGCGCCGCCTGGTCAGCAAGGCCTTCACACCCCGCCGCGTCGCCGAGTTCGCGCCCCGGGTGCAGGAGCTGACCGATCACCTCATCGACCAGTTCGCGCGGCGCGGCTCCGCCGACCTCATCCACGAGTTCGCCTTCCCGCTGCCCATCTACGCCATCTGCGACCTGCTCGGCGTCCCGCGCGAGGACCAGGACGACTTCCGGGACTGGGCGGGCATGATGATCCGGCACGGCGGAGGCCCCCGGGGCGGGGTCGCCCGGTCGGTGAAGAAGATGCGCGGCTATCTCGCCGAGCTGATCCACAAGAAGCGCGAGGCTCTGCCGGCCGAGCCGGCGCCCGGCGAGGACCTGATCTCCGGCCTCATCCGTGCCTCGGACCACGGCGAGCACCTCACCGAGAACGAGGCCGCGGCCATGGCCTTCATCCTCCTCTTCGCCGGCTTCGAGACGACCGTCAATCTCATCGGCAACGGCACCTACGCCCTGCTCACGCACCCCGAGCAGCGCCGGCGGCTCGAGGAGTCCCTCGCGCGCCAGGAGACGGAGCTGCTGGCGACCGGCGTGGAGGAACTGCTGCGCTACGACGGCCCGGTGGAGCTGGCCACCTGGCGGTTCGCCACCGAGCCGCTCACCATCGGCGGGCAGAGCATCGCGCCGGGCGACCCGGTGCTCGTCGTCCTCGCCGCCGCCGACCGGGACCCGGAGCGGTTCGCCGACCCGGACGTGCTGGACCTCGCCCGCCGCGACAACCAGCACCTCGGTTACGGCCACGGCATCCACTACTGCCTCGGCGCGCCGCTCGCCCGCCTGGAGGGTCAGACCGCGCTCGCCACGCTGCTCACCCGGCTGCCCGATCTGCGGCTCGCCGCGGACCCGGCCGAGCTGCGCTGGCGCGGCGGGCTCATCATGCGCGGCCTGCGCACGCTGCCGGTGGAGTTCACGCCCACCGACGGCCACAGGGCCTGATCGCACCGCCTGATCGCACCGCCTGGACGCGGCCCGCCGGGGCCTCGGCACAGGTCCTTCAAGGGAAGATGACAGACGTTCAACTCTGTGATCTTCACGTGATCTGCGCGGCATGAACTTGTGACAAGTGATCGTCTGCCGATACGTTCACCCATCAGCGCGGCGACCGGCTTCATCCGCCGCGCCGGTCCTGCTGTCGCTCGAAAGGCTTCTGCATGCTCTCCGGGAACGGCCGACACCGTCGCCCCCGTCAGGCCCCGGCTCTCCTCGTCGCGGCCGGAGTGACCGGCTCCGCCATCGCCATCCCGCTCCTCGGCGCGGCGAGCGCCAACGCGGCGGACGGCACCACCTGGGACAAGGTGGCCGAGTGCGAGAGCGGCGGCTCCTGGAGCGCGGACCCTGGCAACGGGTACTACGGCGGCCTCCAGATCTCGCAGGAGGACTGGAACGCGTACGGCGGCGGCCGGTTCGCGGCCAGCCCCGACCAGGCCAGCCGCAACCAGCAGATCGCCGTCGCCGAGAAGATCCTCGCCGACAGGGGCACCACCCCCTGGGCCACCTGCGCCCTGCTGTCCGGTCTGACCGAGGACTCGGGCTCGACGCACGTCGACACGGGTGTCGGCGGCTCCGGTGGCAGCGGCGGTTCGGGTGACTCGTCCGGATCGGCCGGCAACTCCGGTACATCCGGTTCGTCCGGTGGCTCCGACTCGTCCGGTCTGCCGGGTTCGTCGCCCTCCACCGGTGCCGGCTCGGACGCCAACTCCGGCTCGAAGACGGGTTCCTCCTCGGACGACACCGGCACTCCGAGCGTCAAGCCGGGCAAGGACGCCGGTGAGGCCACCGGTTCGACGGGGACCAAAACCCCCAAGTCCGACAAGTCCACCGCGCCGAGCGCCGGAAGCTCACAGGGAACCGACAGTTCGCCCACGGCCACCCCGGACGCCGGCATCCAGGACAACCCGCAGCAGGCCGCCGGTTCTTGGAGCCTGGTCGACACCGGGTCCCTCAGCGGCGGACGCCACCGCGGCGCGAGCGCGGACGAGACCGGTGCGGACGAAAGCGTGACAAACGGTCAGAAGGCCGCATCTTCCGGCCGTCATGCCTCCCGCGAAACGGACACGTACACCGTCCGCCAGGGCGACTCCCTCGTCTCCATCGCCGACTCCCTTGACGTCGACGGCGGGTGGCGCGCGCTCTACGCCGACAACAAGACGGCCATCGGAACCGACCCGAACGACATCAGTGCCGGTCAGACCCTGGAAATCGGGGGCGAAACGGGCGCGAGGTAGCGGGAGTTGACGCCCCACTTAACGCCCTAATGTCCGGTTTGGCGAAAGTGTGGGATGAGTCTCAGAAGCCCTGATCGTCTTTGAAATTCCGCGGATCGCGTGTCTACGGTCAGGACCGCTCGTCACCACGAGCCCCGGCAGCCGCAACGCCGAATCCTGCCAGCGGTTGCCCGGGAACAGTCGTCGCGTCAAGCGCCGTAGGCAGGAGCGGGGGACCCAAGGTAAGTGCCGGGCCCGGCAGTTGATGCCGGAACCGGCTGGGGGTGAAGCCGCATCCCGCGCAAGCGGAGTGCGGCCGGGCAACTCAACCGGCCCGAACCCGACAGCTCACCTCGCAGGCGTCGGTGAGGGGATCGATCCATGCTGTTCTCCAGCAAGGGCAAGCACCGTCGTCCGTCCAAGGCCGTCCGCGCCATCACGCTCGCCGGTGTCACCGGTGCCGCCGTCGCCGCCCCGCTGATGGCGGCCGGCAACGCCTCCGCCGCCACCGCCTCCCAGTGGGACACGGTCGCCCAGTGCGAGTCCGGCGGCAACTGGTCCATCAACACCGGCAACGGCTACTACGGCGGTCTCCAGTTCTCCGCCTCCACCTGGGCCGCGTACGGCGGCACGCAGTACGCCGCCACCGCCGACAAGGCGAGCAAGGCGCAGCAGATAGCCGTCGCCGAGAAGGTCCTCGCCGCTCAGGGCAAGGGCGCCTGGCCGGTCTGCGGCACGGGCCTGTCCAGCACCCCGTACAACGGCTCCGCCCCGAGCACCTCCACGAACTCGGGCGGCTCCACCACACGCTCCACCGGCGAGCAGGCCGCCTCCCGCTCCGCCGAGCGTCCGGCCGCGAGCCCGAGCAAGAGCCAGAGCAGGACCGTCACCACCCCGACCGGCAAGAAGGTCAAGAAGGGCGACGGCGAGTACAAGGTCGTCACCGGTGACACCCTCAGCTCCATCGCCGAGAAGCACCACGTGCAGGGCGGCTGGCAGAAGCTGTTCGAGCTGAACAAGGACATCGTCGAGGATGCCAACCTGATCTACCCGGGTCAGCAGCTGCACCTGAAGTGACATCCGGCTCCGAGCCGGAGCAGAGGCCCGCGCATCCTCGCGGGCCACGCTGAAGGCCCCTGTGCGGGCCGTCCCCCCGTCCCCACGGGCTCCCCGCCCCGGTGCGTGTTCCCCCGTACGCACCGGGGCGGGGCTTTTTCGTGTCCACCGCCCCCGCACCCTTTGTTTCGGCGAGAAACAAAAGGTACCGTCGGCTTGTCCACGGGACGGTCGGTCGGTGGCCGACGCCCCTGGGACGGTTAGGCTCTAGTCGCAAGGCACACCAGCCCCGCACTTCCAGCGTCACATCCAAGAAGGAGATGCTCGTGCCGTCCATCGACGTCGTCGTAGCCCGGGAAATCCTGGACTCCCGAGGCAACCCCACGGTCGAGGTCGAGGTCGGCCTCGACGACGGCAGCACGGGTCGTGCCGCCGTCCCGTCCGGCGCCTCGACGGGCGCCTTCGAGGCCATCGAGCTGCGCGACGGTGACCCGAACCGCTACCAGGGCAAGGGTGTCGAGAAGGCCGTCCTCGCCGTCATCGAGCAGATCGGCCCGGAGCTGGTCGGCTACGACGCCACCGAGCAGCGCCTGATCGACCAGGCCATGTTCGACCTGGACGCCACCGACAACAAGGGCTCCCTCGGCGCCAACGCCATCCTCGGCGTCTCGCTCGCCGTCGCCCACGCCGCCTCCGAGGCCAGCGACCTCCCCCTCTTCCGCTACCTGGGCGGCCCGAACGCGCACCTGCTGCCGGTGCCGATGATGAACATCCTGAACGGCGGCTCGCACGCCGACTCCAACGTGGACATCCAGGAGTTCATGATCGCCCCGATCGGCGCGGAGTCCTTCTCCGAGGCGCTGCGCTGGGGCACCGAGGTCTACCACACCCTGAAGAAGGTCCTGAAGAGCAAGGGCCTGTCCACCGGCCTCGGCGACGAGGGCGGCTTCGCCCCGAACCTCGGCTCCAACCGTGAGGCCCTCGACCTCATCCTGGAGGCCATCAAGGAGGCCGGCTACGCCCCCGGCCAGCAGATCGCCCTCGCGCTCGACGTGGCCGCCTCCGAGTTCTACAAGGACGGCAAGTACCTCTTCGAGGGCAAGGAGCGCTCCGCCGCCGAGATGACGGAGTACTACGAGGAGCTCGTGGCGGCCTACCCGCTCGTCTCCATCGAGGACCCGCTGTTCGAGGACGACTGGGCGGGCTGGAAGGTCCTCACCGACCGCCTCGGCGACAAGGTCCAGATCGTCGGTGACGACCTGTTCGTCACCAACCCCGAGCGCCTCGCCCGTGGCATCGAGGAGGGCGCGGCCAACGCCCTGCTGGTCAAGGTCAACCAGATCGGCTCGCTGACCGAGACCCTGGACGCCGTCGAGCTGGCCCAGCGCAACGGCTTCAAGTGCATGATGTCGCACCGCTCCGGCGAGACCGAGGACGTCACCATCGCCGACCTGGCCGTCGCCACCAACTGCGGCCAGATCAAGACCGGCGCCCCGGCCCGCTCCGAGCGCGTCGCCAAGTACAACCAGCTGCTGCGCATCGAGGAGATCCTCGACGACGCGGCGGTGTACGCCGGCCGCAGCGCGTTCCCGCGCTTCAAGGGCTGAGCTGAGCCTTCCTGGGCTAAGTCCTAGCCAGTCGTACGTACGTCCCCGTACTCGGTCCCGTACCGTGTCCGGGGACGTACGCACGTGTGAAAGGGGAGGCGGAGAGCCAGATGGCCGTGAAGGACCGGGACCGTTTCTCCACCGCGACCAGGCTGCGGCTGCTCGGCGAGCAGACAGCGGCCCGTGTCTACCGCTCCCAGACCAAGCGGCAGGCCCGCCGCTCCCGGCTCACCGGCCGCGCGGCCCTGCTCGCGCTGGTGCTGTGCACGATGATCGTCGCCCTGGCGTATCCGATGCGGCAGTACGTCTCCCAGCGCGCGGAGATCGCCGACCTCCAGCGGCAGCGGGAGGAGGCCCGCCGGCGCGTCGAGCAGCTGCGCGACCTGAAGGCGCGCTGGCAGGACGACGCCTACGCCGAGCAGCAGATCCGCCGCCGGCTGCACTATGTGATGCCCGGCGAGACCGGGTACGTGGTCGTCGACCCGGGCGCGGCCAGGCAGTCCCGCACCGACCTCGGGGCCGCCCACCGGCCCTGGTACGCGAACGTCTGGGACGGCGTCGACAAGTCCGACGCCTCCGACCAGTGACCGGCCCGCCGGTCGCGACACCCGACAGAAAGCCACCCTGAAAGCAGTCATGGAAACCCCTCCGCCGCCCACTCCGCGCACCGAGCCCACCGACGCGGACGTAGAGGCCTTCAAGCAGCAGCTGGGCCGCCCGCCGCGGGGCCTGAGGGCCATCGCGCACCGCTGCCCGTGCGGTCAGCCGGACGTCGTCGAGACGGCACCGCGCCTGCCCGACGGCACGCCCTTCCCGACGCTGTACTACCTGACGTGCCCGAAGGCGTCCTCCGCCATCGGCACGCTGGAGGCGAACGGCGTGATGAAGGAGATGACCGAGCGGCTGGGGCGCGACCCCGAGCTGGCCGCCGCCTACCGGGCCGCGCACGAGGACTACATCCGGCGCCGGGACGAGATCGAGGTCCTTCAGGGCTTCCCGAGCGCGGGCGGCATGCCGGACCGCGTGAAGTGCCTGCATGTGCTCGTCGCCCACTCGCTGGCCGCCGGGCCGGGCGTGAACCCGCTCGGCGACGAGGCCCTGGCGATGCTGCCGGAGTGGTGGCGCAAGGGCGCGTGCGTGACGCTCGACAGCACCGGGAAGGACGCGTCCGACGACAGCGAGGGGGACGAGAAGTGACCCGCGTGGCCGCCATCGACTGCGGTACCAACTCCATCCGTCTGCTGGTCGCCGACGCCGACCCGGCGACGGGCGAACTGACCGACCTGGACCGCCGGATGACGATCGTGCGGCTCGGCCAGGGCGTCGACCGCACCGGCCGGCTCGCCCCCGAGGCGCTGGAGCGCACCTTCGCCGCCTGCCGCGAGTACGCCGAGGTCGTCAAGGAGCACGGCGTCGAGCGCCTGCGCTTCGTCGCCACCTCCGCCTCCCGCGACGCCGAGAACCGCGACGACTTCGTGCGGGGCGTGCTGGACATCCTCGGGGTCGAGCCGGAGGTCATCACCGGTGACCAGGAGGCCGAGTTCTCCTTCACGGGCGCCACGAAGGAACTCACCGGCCGCAGCGACCTCACCCGGCCCTACCTCGTCGTGGACATCGGCGGCGGCTCCACCGAGTTCGTCGTCGGCGACGACCACGTGCGCGCCGCCCGGTCGGTGGACGTCGGCTGTGTGCGGATGACCGAGCGGCACCTGGTGCACGGCGGCGAGGTGAGCGACCCGCCCACCGAGGAGGAGATCGCCGCCATGCGGGCCGACATCGAGGCCGCCCTGGACCTCGCCGAGAGGTCGGTCCCGCTGCGCGAGGCGCACACCCTGGTGGGCCTGGCCGGGTCCGTCACCACGGTGTCCGCCATCGCCCAGGAGCTGCCCGCGTACGACTCCACCCGCATCCACCACTCCCGGGTCTCCCGGGACCGGGTGCGCGAGATCACCGAGCGGCTGCTGCGCTCCACGCACGCCGAGCGCGCCGCGATCCCGTCCCTGCACCCGGGGCGGGTCGACGTCATCGGCGCGGGCGCCCTGGTGCTGCTCGCGATCATGGAGCGGATCGGCGCCGAGGAGGTCGTGGTGAGCGAGCACGACATCCTGGACGGCATCGCGTGGTCGGTGGCGTGAGGCGTGGCGTGGCTCTCTTTTGTTACTGAACGGTAGCCGTCTGCTGAGCAGGTTGGATAACGTTTGAGCGGTGTCCGGGGCCCCCTTGAGGGGCCCTTGGTCATACCCGCGCCGGAACCTTCGTGAAGTTCTTCACAAGGAATTCCCTCCCGTCGGGCCCCGGGAGGGGGCCCATTGGCCCTGCCGGGGGGTCAAGGGCTGTTTGAACATGTTCAGACGGTGGGTGCGGGAGGGGGTCGGAGTGGGGTGTTCCGAGGGTGTCACGGTGCCCTCACGGCCACCCCGCGAAGCCGGAGAGGCAGCTCACGCGCCCTTGACAACGGGGCGAAGCGCCCCGCGGTTCCCTCTCGCCCGCTTGGCCCGCGTCACGTGAGCCGCGGAGTTTAACACAGGCCCTGTCAGACCTTGTGAAGGGGCGCACGAGCGACCCCCCTGAGGCGGGTGGATACTCGATGCCATGAGCACCACGGAGCGTCCCAGGATCCTCGTAGTAGGCGGTGGGTACGTAGGCCTGTACGCAGCTCGGCGCATCCTCAAGAAGATGCGCTACGGCGAGGCGACCGTCACGGTCGTCGACCCCCGGTCGTACATGACCTACCAGCCCTTCCTCCCCGAAGCCGCCGCCGGCAGCATCTCCCCTCGCCACGTCGTCGTCCCGCTGCGACGCGTGCTGCCGAAGGCGGAGGTCCTCACCGGTCGGGTCACCACCATCGACCAGGACCGCAAGGTCGCCACGATCGCCCCCCTGGTGGGCGAGGCGTACGAGCTGCCCTTCGACTACCTGGTCATCGCCATGGGCGCGGTCTCCCGCACCTTCCCGATCCCCGGCCTCGCCGAGCAGGGCATCGGCATGAAGGGCATCGAGGAGTCCATCGGCCTGCGCAACCACGTCCTGGAGCAGCTGGACAAGGCCGACTCCACGACCGACGAGGAGATCCGCCGCAAGGCGCTCACCTTCGTCTTCATCGGCGGTGGCTTCGCGGGCGCGGAGACCATCGGTGAGGTCGAGGACATGGCCCGGGACGCTGCCAAGTACTACAAGAACGTGTCCCGCGAGGACATGCGCTTCATCCTCGTCGACGCCGCCGACAAGATCCTGCCCGAGGTCGGCCCCAAGCTGGGCGCCTACGGCAGGGAGCACCTGGAGAGCCGGGGCGTGGAGATCTACCTCTCCACCTCGATGGACTCCTGCGTCGACGGTCACGTGGTGCTCAAGAACGGCCTCGAGGTCGACGCCAACACCATCGTGTGGACGGCCGGCGTCAAGCCGAACCCGGCCCTCGCCCGCTTCGGTCTGCCGCTCGGCCCGCGCGGTCACGTCGACTGCGAGCCCACGCTCCAGGTCAAGGGCACGGACTACATCTGGGCCGCCGGCGACAACGCCCAGGTCCCGGACGTCGCCGCCCGCAAGGCCGGCGTGGAGAACGCCTGGTGCCCGCCGAACGCCCAGCACGCGCTGCGCCAGGCCAAGGTCCTCGGCGACAACGTGGTCTCCGGTATGCGGGGCTTCCCGCAGAAGGAGTACGAGCACGCCAACAAGGGCGCGGTCGCCGGTCTCGGCCTGCACAAGGGCGTGGCGATGATCGTCATGGGCAAGATGAAGATCAAGGTCAAGGGCCGCCTCGCCTGGTACATGCACCGTGGCTACCACGGTCTGGCGATGCCGACCTGGAACCGCAAGATCCGCGTCTTCGCCGACTGGACGCTCGGCATGTTCCTCAAGCGCGAGGTCGTCTCCCTCGGCGCCATGGAGAACCCGCGCGAGGAGTTCTACGAGGCCGCCAAGCCGGCGCCGGTCGCCGCCGCGAGCAAGGCCGAGGAGAAGGCCAAGGCCTCCTGACCTCACCGGGCAACACCCTTCCGGCCTCCGGCCGGTGAACCATCCGAAGGACCTCCTGCCATCCGTGGTGCGGGAGGTCTTTCGGCGTTCCCGGACACCTCCATCTGCATGGTTTCTACAACCGTTTTGCCCAGTCGTAACTCCTTTGCGGGACTGCGCCGAGGCCCTCGTGGTGTTTACGTGGTATCCGGCATCCGGGATCGTCGTCTTGGAGGTGTGCGCCATGGCCGACGCCGCGTCGCGGCTGAGGAGTCTTGCCGAGCAGATGCTGGGAGTCCCGCTCCCGGTACGTCTGAAGGCCTGGGACGGTTCGCAGGCCGGCCCGCCGGACGCGCCGACGCTCGTCGTGCGCAACCGGCGCGCCCTGCGCCGCATGCTGTTCAAACCGGGCGAACTGGGCCTCGCCCGCGCCTGGGTCTCCGGTGACCTGGAGATCGAGGGCGACCTGTACGCCGCGCTCGATGCGATGGCGGGCCTCGTCTGGGAGCGCGGAGAGGACGCCCGCACCCTCGCCCAGGCCGTCCGTGACCCCGGCGTCCGGGCCGCCGCCCGCGAGCTGCTCACACTGGCCGGCCCGCCGATCCCGCCCGCCCCGCCGCGCGAGGAGATCCGCAGACCCCGCCGGCGTCTGCACACCCGCCGTACCGACAAGCGGGCCATCAGCCACCACTACGACGTCGGGAACGACTTCTACGAGATCGTCCTCGGTCCTTCCATGGTGTACTCCTGCGCATACTGGGAGGACGCCGGCAGCCTGGAGTCCGCCCAGCGCGACAAGCTCGAACTGGTCTGCGCCAAGTTGGGCCTGAAGGAGGGTCAGCGGCTGCTGGACGTCGGCTGCGGCTGGGGCTCCATGGCCATCCACGCGGCCCGCGAGCACGGCGTGAGCGTCGTCGGCGTCACGCTCTCCCAGGAGCAGGCGGCGTACGCCCGTAAGCGCGTCGCCGACGCGGGGCTGACCGACCGGGTGGAGATCAGGGTCCAGGACTACCGGGACGTCGTGGACGGCCCCTTCGACGCGATCTCCTCCATCGGCATGGCCGAACACGTGGGCGCAGAGAGGTACCTGGAGTACGCCCGCCAGCTGTACGCCCTGCTCAAGCCCGGCGGCCGGCTGCTCAACCACCAGATCGCCCGCCGCCCGCAGCGGGACGAGTCGACGTACGAGGTGGACGAGTTCATCGACTCCTACGTCTTCCCCGACGGCGAACTCGCCCCCATCGGCACCACCGTCACCCAGCTGGAGCGGGCCGGATTCGAGGTCCGGGACGTGGAGTCCATCCGCGAGCACTACGCCCGCACGCTGCGCCGGTGGGTCGCCAACCTGGAGGCCGACTGGGACCGTGCGGTCCGGCTCACCAGCCCGGGCCGCGCCCGCGTCTGGCGGCTGTACATGGCCGCCTCCGCGCTCGCCTTCGAAGGAAACCGCATCGGCGTCAACCAGGTCCTCGCGATCCGCACCCCCGAGTCCGGCGCCTCCGGACTTCCCTTGCGGGCCCGCACCTGGCACGGCTGACAGCGGTACGGCAAAAGGGGGCCCTTTCCCGCGGGGCCCCCTTCACCGTCGTACGACCGGCTACTCGGCCTTGATGGCCGTCAGCATGTTCAGCCGGGCCGCCCGGCGGGCCGGCCACAGCGCGGCCAGGACACCGACCACGCCCGCCAGCAGTAGGAACACCGTCATCCGGCCCCACGGCAGCACCAGTTCGTACGTCGGCATCTTCGTGCCCAGCAGCTCCCCGGCCGCCCAGCCGAAGAACACGCCCAGGCCGATGCCCAGCACCCCGCCGAACAGGGAGATCACCAGGGACTCCAGGCGGACCATCCGCTTGACGGCCCTGCGGTCCAGGCCGATCGCGCGGAGCATCCCGATCTCCTGCGCCCGCTCGAAGACGGACATGGCCAGCGTGTTGATGACGCCTAGCACCGCGACGATCACCGCCATGCCGAGCAGGCCGTAGACCATGTTCAGCATCAGCGTGAACATCTGCGCGATCTCGTCGGAGATGTCCTGCTTGTCCTGGACCTTGATCGCCGGGTTGGAGCCGAGGGCCTTCTCCAGTCCGTCCTTGGCCGCGCCGGACGCGCCGTCCGCCGTCTTGACCATGACCTGCATGTCGGCCGGGTCGGACAGGTGCGGAGTGAGGACCTTGTTGTCGAGGATGATCCCGTTGAGCATGTCGTTGCCCTCGTAGACCCCCGCGACGGTCAGCTGCCGGGCCTTGCCGTCCTCGAAGTGCGCGGTGAACCGCGAACCGGCCTTCCAGCCGAAGTCCTTGGCGCGGTCCTCGTCCACGACGACCCGTGTGCCGCCCACGGTGAAGGAGCCGTCGGTCACCTTCAGATCGGTCAGCTCGCCGATGGCCGCGCCGTCGACGCCGGTCAGGTACTCGGTGCCGCCGTCGATGCGGGACTCGCCGTTCCGCAGCGGGCTGCTCGCGGTGACCCCGTCGGCGGCGGCGAGCTTCTTCTCCACCTCGGGGGAGAGCGGGCCGCGGTTGGCCATCGAGACGACGTAGTCGGCGCGGATCGCCGAGCTGGCCATCTTGTCGATGGACTTCTGAAGGCTGCCCGCCATCACCGTCATACCGGTGATCAGGGTCAGACCGATCATCAGCGCGGAGGCGGTGGCCGCGGTACGGCGCGGGTTGCGCAGCGAGTTCTGCCGGGCCAGCTTGCCCGACACCCCGAAGGCGCGCAGCACCGGCGCGGCGGCGGCGATCAGCGGGCGGGACAGCAGCGGGGTCAGTACGAACACGCCGATGATGAGCAGGACCGCGCCGATGCCCATCGCGCCCTGGCCGGTGTCGGCGTCCATCCGCGTGCCCGCGAGGACCACCGCGACACCGGCCGCCGCGAACAGCGAGCCCAACGTGTTGCGCAGCACCAGGGACTTGGTGGTCGCCTTGGTGTGCACGGCGCTCATCGCCGCCACCGGCGGGATCTTCGCGGCCCGGCGGCCGGGCAGCCAGGCGGCCAGCATGGTGATGAGGATGCCGACCGCGAGGGCCGTGACCACCGTGCCGGGGCTGATCACCAGCGGACCGTCGGGCATGCTCGCGCCGAACGAGCCGAGCAGGGAGCGCAGGCCCGCGCCGATGCAGACACCGGCGGCCAGACCGGCCACACCGGCGACCGCGCCGACGGCGAACGCCTCGATGAGCACCGAGCGGGTGACCTGGCGGCGGGAGGCGCCGACCGCCCGCAGCAGGGCCAGCTCCCGGGTGCGCTGGGCGACCAGCATGGTGAAGGTGTTGGCGATGATGAACGTGCCGACGAACAGGGCGATGCCGGCGAACACCAGCAGGCCCTGCTTCAGGCTGCTCATGGACGAGGAGATCGCCCGGGCCTGGTCGTCGGCGAGCCGCTTGCCGGTGGTGGTCTCCACCAGCTTCGCGGGCAGGGCCTTGTCCAGCTCGGCCTTGAGCGCCGTCTGGCTGGTGCCGGCCGCGGCCTGCACGTCGATCTCGTCGTACGTGCCCTTCTTGCCGAACAGGGCCTGCGCGGTCGGCGTGTCGAACAGGGTGAGGCTGCCGCCCGCGGCCACGTTGCCGTCGTCGGTGGTGAAGATGCCGCTGACGGTGGGGGTGAGGACCGGGCCGTCGACGGAGAGGCGCACGGTGTCGCCGACCTGGTAACCGGCCCGCTTGGCGGTCGCCGAGTCGATCAGCACCTCGCCCTTGCCGCGCGGGGCGTGACCGCTGACCAGCGGGTAGCGGGGGTCCTTGGTGCCCCAGTAGTTGCCGCCGGCGGACTGCCAGTCGCCGCCGACGAGCTTGCCGTCCTTGTCGGCGAGGGCGGTGAAGCCGGTGACGACACCGGTGGCGGAGGCGGCCCCCGGGACCTTGGCGGCCTTGTCGAGCAGGGCGCGGGTCAGCTCCGGCGTCCTGCCGACCTCGTTGCCCTTGGAGTCCTGGTACTCGGGCCGTACGGCGACGTCGACCCGGTCGAAGCCCTTGGCGGAACTCTTCTGGTAGGCGTCGGAGATGGTGTTGGTGAAGACCAGCGTCCCGGAGACGAACGCCACGCCGAGCATGACGGCGAGCACGGTCATCAGGAGCCTGGCCTTGTGCGCGAGGACGTTGCGCAGGGCGGTGCGGAACATCAGCTGGTACGGCCCTTCGCGTCGAACTGCTTCATCAAGTCGAGGACGGACTCGGCGGTCGGGCCGTACATCTCGTCGACGATCCGCCCGTCGGCCAGGAAGATGACGCGGTCGGCGTAGGCGGCGGCCACCGGGTCGTGGGTGACCATGACGACGGTCTGGCCCAGCTCGCGCACGGAGTTGCGCAGGAAGCCGAGGACTTCGGCGCCGGAGCGCGAGTCGAGGTTTCCGGTCGGCTCGTCACCGAAGATGATCTCGGGCCGGGAGGCGAGGGCGCGGGCGACGGCGACGCGCTGCTGCTGACCGCCCGACAGCTGGGAGGGCCGGTGGCTGAGCCGGTCGGACAGCCCGACCATCTGGATGACCCGGTCCAGCCACGCCTTGTCCGGCTTCCGCCCGGCGATGTCCATCGGGAGGGTGATGTTCTCCAGGGCGGTCAGCGTCGGCAGCAGGTTGAACGCCTGGAAGATGAAGCCGATCTTGTCCCGGCGCAACTTGGTCAGCTGCTTGTCCTTCAGGGAGCCCAGCTCGGTGTCGCCGATCCGGACGGACCCGGAGGAGAAGGTGTCCAGCCCGGCCACGCAGTGCATCAGCGTGGACTTGCCGGAGCCGGACGGGCCCATGATCGCGGTGAACTCGGCGGCCCGGAAGTCGACGGAGACCCGGTCCAGGGCGACCACCCGGGTCTCACCCTGCCCGTAGATCTTCGACAGCTCCGTGGCGCGTGCGGCCACGGCGGTGGTCCGGCCGGCGGTGGGTGTGGTGGTCACGGGAGGGCGCTCCTGTCGGTACGACGTCTGTTCGTTGGGGACCGGTCCATCGTCCCGGCACGGAGCGCGCGTGTAGTCAGTCGCTGTTCCGGTTCCGGAGGGCGACTCGGGTCGGACGGAGCGGCCCGGTGTCATACCTGGGGAGGACGGGTGACCCTGACGCCCGCCGTGTCGGGAACCGCGTCCGGAACCGCGTCGAGAACAGGTGGAACACCCTCGTTCGGACGGTGAAATTCCGTCATTTCACGTACGCGCGTACAGCTGCCACGTCAGGCTATTGGCAAGTGCGGATGGCGCGTTCCATGGGCTGATGCACCCTCAGACGTCAATAAAATAAGACAACATCGGTCCACCCTTCCGCTGTTCGGGGGATGGGTCCCGATAGGCTCGAACCGCGCAAGCGGAGCCCATGGCCTGCCCGGATGGTGGAATGCAGACACGGCGAGCTTAAACCTCGCTGCCCCTTCGCGGGCGTGCCGGTTCAAGTCCGGCTCCGGGCACCTTCTCCTGTACGACGTCTGAGGCGCGGGACGGCTGCTCCAGCGCCGGGCTCCTCCGCCTCACTCGTAAAAGGGTGCGTCCTCCCATGGATGGGAGACACCGAGCTTCGAGGACGAGACGCATCCCAGGACTGCGGGGGTGGACCTGGTAGTCGACGACGGCACCGCCGGCGGACGCTTCGCCGGGGACCGGATCAGCTACATGCTCGCCCGGCCGCACGAGCGCCCGCCGCGGCCGACCTGCTACCGGCACCCCGGGGAGGCCCGCCGCACGCACTTTGACCCGGGCTGAGGGGTGATCCTCGTGGACGTCGCCATCGGTTCGCAGGCGCTGCACCACCGTTGACAGCCGCACCCTGCGGTCGGAGACTCGCCGCAGAAGTGAAGGAAACTTCACCATGCGAACGCTGGAGAGCCGGCGGTGAGGAAGGGGACGGTCGATGAGTACCACCGTGGGGATCATCGGGGCGGGGCCCGCCGGGTTGTTGCTCGCGCGGTTGCTGTGGCGGGGCGGGATCGAGGCGGTCGTTCTGGAGAGTCGGGACCGGGCCTACGTCGAGCGGCGGCAGCGGGCCGGGATTCTGGAGCAGGGGACGGTCGACGTGCTGCGCGCCGCCGGGGCCGGGGAGCGGATGGACCGGGAGGGGCTGCGGCACGACGGGATCGAGCTGCGGTTCGACCGGCACCGGCACCGCGTCGACTTCCCCGCGCTGACCGGCGGGCGGTCCGTGACCGTCTACGCCCAGACCGAGGTCTGCAAGGACCTCATCGCGCTCCAGCTGAAGGAAGGCGGGCCGTTGCTGTTCGAGGCCGAGGCGCTGGCCGTGGAGGGGGCGGAGAGCGACCGGCCGCGGATTCCCTTCCGGCACCAGGGGCGCGAGGACGTGCTGGAGTGCGACTACGTCGTCGGCTGCGACGGGTTCTGGGGGGTCGCGCGCCAGGCCTTCCCGGCGGGGATCTCCCGGGTGTTCGAGCGGTCGTACCCCTACGCCTGGCTCGGCATCCTCGCCGACGTCGCGCCCTCGCACGACGAACTCGTCTACGCCCGCCACGAGCGCGGCTTCGCCCTGCTGTCCATGCGGTCGCCGGCCGTCTCGCGGCTCTACCTCCAGGTGCCCGCCGGAACGCAGGCCGCGCAGTGGAGCGACGAGGCGATCTGGGACGAGTTGGAGCGGCGGTTCGAGACGGACGACGGCTGGCGGCTGGAGCGCGGGGCCGTCACCCAGAAGTCGGTCACCCCCATGCGCTCCTTCGTGCACGAGCCGATGCGGCACGGCCGGCTCTTCCTCGCCGGCGACGCCGCCCACATCGTGCCGCCGACCGGCGCCAAAGGGCTGAACCTCGCCGTCGGTGACGTCGTCACGCTGGCCCGGGCCCTCGCCCACGAGAAGGAGACCGGCTCCCCGGACCTCCTCGACGCCTACTCCGCGACCTGCCTGCGCCGCGTCTGGCAGGCCGAGCGGTTCTCCTACGACATGACGACCCTGCTGCACCGCGCCCCGGACGCCACCGCCTTCGACGCCCGCCTCCAGCTGGCCCGGCTGGAGCGGATCGCCTCCTCCCGCGCGGCCGAGACCGATCTGGCCGAGGCGTACACAGGGTTTCCGCTCGGTTAGCCGACTGTCCATGGCCGGGAATCAGACGCCCGCGTAGCGTGTTGGGCAGCACAGCAGGGGGAAAGATCGGCAGGGGAAGATCCGTAGGGGGCGGATCCTCCTCAAGTATCATGGTCGATCCTTTGCCAATCCATTACTCTTGAGCCAAGGCTGCGCTCGGCAGCCATGGAGGAGTGAAATGAGGAGCAGTAACCCGGTCTTCTCGCGACGGGGGTTCAGCCGCGACAACGGCTACGCCGGCTTCAACACCGCACCGCAGGCCGGGTACGCACAGGGCAACCCGTACGCGCAGAACCCCTACGCGCAGAACCCGTACGCACAGCAGGGCGTCGGCGCCCCGCCCCAGGCCCCGGCCACCACCGACCGGATGACCATGGACGACGTCGTCGTCCGCTCGGCCATCACGCTCGGCACGGTCGCCGTCGGCGCCGCCCTCGCCTGGGCCCTGCTGCCCGTCTCGGGCACCAGCTACGGCCTCGCCATCGGCTCCGCGCTGATCGCCTTCGTCCTGGCGATGGTCCAGAGCTTCAAGCGCAACCCGTCGCCCGCGCTGATCCTCGGGTACGCCGCCTTCGAGGGCGTCTTCCTCGGCGTCATCAGCGAGATGTACAACAGCCGCTGGAGCGGCGCGCCCTTCCAGGCCGTGCTCGGCACCATGGCCGTATCGGGTGCCACCCTGCTCATCTACAAGGCCGGCTGGATCCGCGTCACCGCCCGCTACGCCCGCATCGGCATCGCCATCGCGATGGCCTTCCTGGTGGTCATGGCGGTCAACCTGCTGCTGGTCGCCTTCGGTGTCGCCGAGGACGGCGGACTGCGCAGCTTCGGCCCGCTCGGCGCGCTGGTCGGCATCATCGCGATCGTGCTCGGCGCGTTCTTCCTGACCCTCGACTTCAAGCAGATCGAGGACGGCATCGCCTACGGCGCCCCGCGCAAGGAGGCCTGGCTCGCCGCGTTCGGACTCACCCTGACCCTGGTGTGGATCTACGTGGAGATGCTGCGGCTGGTGGCGATCTTCAGCAGCAACGACTAGCGCCGACGCCGGTCAGCGGCAGAGCGGCAGGGCCCCGGGCGATCCGCCCGGGGCCCTGTGCCGTTCAGAGCAGCTTGCGCGCTGCCCTCCTCAGGTCGTACTCGTGCACGATCGCCTTCGCGTGGCCGTACGCGAGGTCGTACTCGTGCCGGAGCCAGCTGACCTTCTCCTCGAAGCGGAACAGAGAGGGGCCTTCTTCGACGGTGCGCAGCCAGTCGGAGACTTCACGACCGGTGCAGTGCGGGATGCGGGCGAGCAGATTGCGGTGGGTCTCCTCCGAGAAGACGTGGGACATCGGCGCCTCCGAACGCAAAGGGGATGTAAGCCGGTCCTTCACGTCACCGTGCCTGAGCGTTCGCGTATTGGCAACAGTGCGGGGCGTTACGCTCGGCGGGTGGTTGATACGACGCCCTTGACCCAAGCAGTGGATCACTTCGCCGACCGGTTGCGGGCGGCACCGCAGAGCCGGCTCCAACGAGGCGCTGCCGCTGAGGCCTTGGCCCTGGCCCGGGAGCTTTCCCGGCGGGCCCAGCTGATGGAGGAGCCGGGATGTGAGCCTCGGGAGATGCCGGACGCGGGAATGTTCGCCGCGGCGGATCAGATTCTGGTGGCCGCGCATGACCTCGCGGTCGTGTTGCGCAGTGACGAGCAGGTCGCCGAGGCCGTGCGGTGGGTGGAGGAGGCGCGGAAGAGGGCGGGCGTGTGAGGTCCGTTCGCGGGCGCGCGGGCACGTGAGGGGTTGCTCGCGCCCACGCGGCGGAGCCGCATGTCGGACACAGCCCGCGCCCCTTTCGGGGCGCCGCGCTACAGGGACGCTATGACGCGATCCGCCAGGATGTAGACCGTCTCCTCGCCGCACGCGAACGTCAGGGTGTACGCGCCGGAGATGCCCGAGCCGCCCAGGAGGTACGGGCTCTCCCCGGACTCCAGGGCCCTCGCCAGGCGTTCCGCCGTCTCGCGGTGGCCCGGGGTCATGCACAGGGTGGTGCCGTCGGCGAAGACGTAGACGTCGAGCGTGCCGAGCGGGCCGGGGCGCACGTCGGAGAGTTCGACGCGCTCGGCGGCCAGCTCTTCCAGCGTGGTGACGGTGCGCTCGTGGTCGTTCACGGCCGGTGACTGCACCGGGACGAAGTCGGGATGCGAGGGGTGCCGGCGGCGGGCCGCGGCCAGCTCCGGGGACTCCCCGGCGAACTCGTCGGCGTCGGCGCCCGGCTCGGCGACCGGCTCCAGCGGCTCCAGGCCCACGAAGTCCGCCTGGCGGGGCAGGAACACGTCGGCCTCCGGCAGGCCGTACAGCGACGGCGTGTCGGAGGCGTCACGGGCCTCCTGCGCCGCCCAGAAGGCGCGCGCCTCGGCCAGCTCGCGCTCCCGCTCCTCGGCGAGCGCCTCGGCCACGGCCGCGCGTATCTGGTCGGCGTCGGCGGCGGTGCGGGCGTTCGGCAGGAGGGCGCGGGTCGTGGCCGCCTGGCCGTCGGCGAGCTGCCGCTGTAGCTCGGTGAGCTGACGGCGCAGCTTCAGCACGGTGCGCAGGACGGCGACGCCCACGGCGCCGGTGGCTGCCGTGGTGAGCAGCAGGGCGATCGGCATGGCGCTCACTGACATACTCCTGGTTCAGGTCGACCCCCGACTTCCTACATCAGCTTGAAGGGCGGACTAACCAGCTGTCAGTGCGTAACGTCACGAAACGGACAGGACTTTGGGTTCGTGGTTTCGTCGTGCGCCATGCTGCCCCGCGCTGACCTGCGCCGATGTGCCTGGCGAGCGAGATAGGTCACATCCTGGGGGAGATTGGATCACAGAAAGGCCCAGAACCGTGCTGTTTCCTGGGTTCTGGGCCCTTCTGCGACGTAACGTGCGTGGCCCGCTACGGACGGTGGGTCAGCTGAGGCGCTCGATGACCATCGCCATGCCCTGCCCGCCGCCGACGCACATCGTCTCCAGGCCGAACTGCTTGTCGTGCCACTGCAACGAGTTGATGAGCGTGCCGGTGATACGGGCACCCGTCATGCCGAAGGGGTGGCCGACGGCGATGGCGCCGCCGTTGACGTTCAGCTTGTCGAGGTCGATGCCCAGCTCCTGGTACGAGGGGATCACCTGGGCGGCGAAGGCCTCGTTGATCTCGACCAGGTCGATGTCGCCGATGGTCAGGCCGGCGCGCTGGAGGGCCTGCTTGCTCGCCTCGACCGGGCCGAGGCCCATGATCTCCGGGGACAGGCCGGAGACACCGGTGGACACGATCCGGGCGAGCGGGGTCAGACCCAGGTCGCGGGCCTTGGTGTCGGACATGATGACGAGCGCGGCGGCGCCGTCGTTCAGCGGGCAGCAGTTGCCGGCCGTGACGAGTCCGTCCGGGCGGAAGACCGGCTTCAGGCCCTGCACGGCCTCCAGGGTGACGCCGGCGCGCGGGCCGTCGTCCTTGCTGACCACCGTGCCGTCGGGGAGGGTCACCGGGGTGATCTCGCGCTCCCAGAAGCCGTTCTTGATGGCCTCCTCGGCGAGGTTCTGCGAGCGGACGCCGAACTCGTCCATCTCCTGGCGGGTGACGCCCTTCCAGCGGGCCAGGTTCTCGGCGGTCTGGCCCATCGCGATGTAGGGGTCGGGCAGCAGGCCGTCCTCGCGCGGGTCATGCCAGGTCGTGCCCTCCTGCTGGGCGACGGACTCGGTGCGGGCCTCGGCCTCGGCGAACAGCGGGTTGTGCGTGTCCGGCAGGCCGTCGGAGCTGCCCTTGACGTAGCGGGAGACCATCTCGACACCGGCCGAGATGAAGACGTCGCCCTCGCCGGCCTTGATGGCGTGCAGCGCCATGCGGGAGGTCTGGAGGGACGAGGAGCAGTAGCGGGTGATCGTGCAGCCCGGCAGGTGGTCCATGCCCATCTGTACGGCGACGATCCGGCCGAGGTTGTGGCCCTGCTCGCCGCCGGGGAGGCCGCAGCCGAGCATCAGGTCGTCGATGTCCTTGGGGTCCAGCTCGGGGATCTTGGCGAGTGCGGCCTGGATGATCGTGGCGGTGAGGTCGTCGGGGCGCAGGTCCTTCAGGGAGCCCTTGTTCGCGCGGCCGATGGGGGAGCGGGCGGTCGAGACGATGACGGCTTCGGGCATCACGGCTCCAGTGGCGGATTTTTTTGGCAGGGCAGGTGGGAAGTTACCCGTACGTATGGGCCAGGTCACCGGTGTTGCGGTGTGACACTGACCGCAATTGTCTAAGCGCTTGCTTGGCTGCGCGCGGGGAGTTGTCAGAGCGACGGGGTCGCCGGCTCGGCCTCCGGTACCCGGCGCCGGCGCCTCCGCTTGAGCAACGCCCACGGCCCCCGCGGACCCGTCGGCATGGCCGCCGTCACCTCGGTGCCGGCCTCCGACGCGGCCTCGGCCGCCGCGCGCGCCACCGGCAGGAAACCCTCGCGGCGCGACACGTCCGGCCGTTCCTCCTGCGCCGGCCACAGGCCCAGCGCCGCGCACACCGTGGGCAGGACGGCCATGGCCGCGGTCGCGTAGCCCTCCGCCGACGGGTGGTAGTTGTCCGGCCCGAACAGCTCCCGCGGGTTCGCCTCGAACTCGGGGCCGAGCAGGTCGCCCAGCGACACCGTGCGCCCGCCCTGCTCCACCACCCCGATCGTCTGGGCCGCCGCCAGCTGCCGGGACGCCCGCCGGGCCAGCCAGCGCAGCGGCTGCTGCACCGGCTCGATCGTGCCGAGGTCGGGACAGGTGCCGACCACCACCTCGGCGCCGGCCGTGCGCAGCCGTCGTACCGCCGTCGCCAGGTGCCGTACCGAGCGCGTCGGCGGCATCCGGTGGGTCACGTCGTTCGCGCCGATCATGATCACGCAGATGTCCGGGACCGGGGAGGGCGAGGACAGCACCAGCGCCACCTGGCGGTCCAGGTCGTCGGACCGGGCGCCCGGCACCGCCACGTTCCGCAGCTCCACCGGGCGTTCGGCCACCGCCGCCAGCCCGGACGCCAGCAGCGCCCCCGGGGTCTGGCCCGCCCGGTGCACGCCCTGTCCCGCCGCCGTGGAGTCGCCGAGCATGGTCAGGCGGAGCGGCGGTTCGCCGGGGATGTCGTACGTGTGCCCGTACACGCCGTCGGCCGCCGGTACCCGCCCGCCGCTGCCGTTGCCCACATGGCGCCGCGCCAGTCGCACCTCCGCCAGCACCAGACCGACGACGGCCGCGCCGATGAGCCCGACCCCGCCCCCGCCGTACGCCGCCCCGGCCGCGATGCGCCGGGCCACTCGCGCCCTCGACATCCTCGTCATGCGTCGCCGCCACCTCCTCGTAGCCGTATCCACTCCTTGCCCCGTACAGACCGTGCGCCAATCTCAACGGGGAGTGAACGACCGTCCCCGCCACACAGCTGGCCTTAGGCTGGCGACACCACTACGAACAGTTCTTTTGCAGCGACCGGAGACAACGGTGCGATACCACGACTCGATGATCAGCCTCGTCGGCAACACCCCGCTGGTGCGGCTCAACAGCGTGACCAAGGGCATCCAGGCGACCGTCCTGGCCAAGGTGGAGTACTTCAACCCGGGCGGTTCCGTGAAGGACCGCATCGCCCTGCGCATGATCGAGGCGGCCGAGCAGAGCGGGGAGCTGAAGCCGGGCGGCACGATCGTCGAGCCGACCAGTGGCAACACCGGCGTGGGACTCGCCATCGTGGCCCAGCAGAAGGGCTACAAGTGCATCTTCGTGTGCCCGGACAAGGTGAGCACCGACAAGATCAACGTGCTGCGGGCGTACGGCGCCGAGGTGGTCGTGTGCCCGACCGCCGTGGCCCCGGAGCACCCGGACTCGTACTACAACGTCTCCGACCGGCTGGTGCGCGAGACGCCCGGCGCCTGGAAGCCCGACCAGTACTCCAACCCCAACAACCCGCTCTCGCACTATCACTCGACCGGCCCCGAGCTGTGGGAGCAGACCGAGGGGAAGGTCACCCACTTCGTGGCGGGCGTCGGCACCGGCGGCACCATCTCCGGCACCGGCCGCTACCTGAAGGAGGCCAGCCAGGGCAAGGTCAAGGTCATCGGCGCCGACCCCGAGGGCTCCGTGTACTCGGGCGGCTCCGGACGGCCGTACCTGGTCGAGGGCGTCGGTGAGGACTTCTGGCCGACCGCCTACGACCGCACCGTCGCGGACGAGATCGTCGCCGTCTCCGACAAGGACTCCTTCCAGATGACCCGCCGGCTGGCCAAGGAGGAGGGCCTGCTGGTGGGCGGCTCCTGCGGCATGGCCGTCGTCGCCGCGCTGAAGGTCGCCGAGCGGCTCGGCCCGGACGACGTCGTGGTCGTGCTGCTGCCCGACAGCGGCCGTGGCTACCTCAGCAAGATCTTCAACGACGAGTGGATGGCCGACTACGGCTTCCTGGAGGACGAGGGCCCCAGCGCCCGCGTCGGCGACGTCCTGAGCCACAAGGCGGGCGCCTCCATCCCGTCGCTGGTGCACATGCACCCGGAGGAGACCGTCGGCCAGGCCATCGAGGTGCTGCGCGAGTACGGCGTCTCGCAGATGCCCGTAGTCAAGCCGGGCGCCGGTCACCCGGACGTGATGGCCGCCGAGGTCGTCGGCTCGGTCGTGGAACGGGAGCTGCTCGACGCCCTGTTCAGCAAGCGGGCCTCGCTGGAGGACCCGCTGGAGAAGCACATGTGCGCCCCGCTGCCCCAGGTCGGCTCCGGCGAGCCGGTCGGCGACCTGATGCAGGTGCTGGGATCGGCGGACGCCGCGATCGTGCTGGTCGAGGGCAAGCCGACCGGTGTGGTCAGCCGGCAGGACCTTCTGGCCTTCCTGGCCAAGGGCGGCACCAAGTAGCCGACTTGGACGAGGGCCGGGGTTCGCGGAAGTGGTACGAGCGTGTCACGTGCGCGCAGCACCCGCTTAACACGCGTCCGGCACATTGGTGGATGTCGGCGGGCGGGAGCGGCTCCCCGTCCCGGCCGGCACAGAACGGCGCCAAGGACCTCCGGAGCGGCTCCCGGACCTCCATGGACGCCACGGACGCGCAAGCCCGGTCCTGACCCGGCCCGCGTCCCTCGCGGGGACCGCCGTCGTCCCGCCCCCCGGAAACGGGGGTGCGGCGGTCCCCGCGCACCCCCCTTCGCGGCTGAACCGCCGCCGCTCTCGCGGAGGTGGCTGCTCGCCGTCGTGACTCCTCAGTTGATGTCTGCGGTAGTCGTCGCCTTCCAACTCCCCAGCAGGGCGAGCCGTTCCGCCGTCTCCGAACCCGGCTCCGGCGTGTACACCACGATCGTCTGTTCCGGGTCCGCCGGGATCGTCAGGGTCTCGTACGGCAGGGTCAGCAGGCCCGCGACCGGGTGCCGTACCTTCTTCACGCCGTACGCGCACTCGCGGACCTCGTGGTCCGTCCACAGCCGGCGGAAGTCCTCGCTCTTCAGGGTCAGTTCGCCGACCAGCGCGCACAGGCCGGGATCGTCGGCGTACCGGCCCGCCAGCAGCCGCAGCTGGGCCACCGTCTGCGCGGCGACCGCCACCCACTCCGGGTACAGCTCCCGGGAGGCCGGGTCGAGGAAGACCAGCCGGGGGACGTTCCGCTCGGCCGGTGCCAGGCGGCTGAAGCCGTTGACCGCGTCGCCGAGCGCGTTCCAGGCGAGCACGTCCATGCGGCGGCCCAGCACGAACGCCGGGCTGTGCTCCATGCCGTCGAGGAGGATCTGCACGCCGGGGCGCACGCGGGGCGCACCGGCCGGTTTCCGCCGCTGCCGGCGGGGGCGCGCCACCGTGCGCAGGTACGCGTGTTCCGTCTCGTCCAGCCGCAGCACCCGCGCGACCGCGTCCAGCACGGCGTCGCTGACGCTCGTCCCCCGGCCCTGCTCCAGCCGGATGTAGTAGTCGACGCTCACGCCCGCGAGCTGGGCCACCTCCTCGCGGCGCAGCCCCGGCACCCGGCGCCGCCCGTGCGTGGGCAGCCCGACCTCCTCCGGCCGGATGCGGGCGCGGCGCGAGCGCAGGAAGTCGCCCACCTCTGCTTCGGTCCAGTCCCCGTCCATACGCAGATCGTAGGCGAGCGGTGCCCGTCCGTCCTGGTACTGGCAGACCCAGGAAAAGCGCATCCCTGGGTACGGCTGCCGGACGCGGTGAGAGTGGTGTCAGCCGCCGGGGAGCCTTCCCCGGGGCTTGACGCCTGGGAGGTACCCCCACCGCCCAGTGACCCACGAGGGAGCACCCATGTCGTACGAGAACCTGTCCGGCCGTACCGCCGTGATCACCGGAGCCGCCAGCGGCATCGGCGAGGCCGTCGCCCTGCATCTGGCCGCCGAGGGCGCCCGGGTGGCGCTGCTCGCCCGGCGCGCGGACCGGCTGGACGCGCTGGTGGAGAAGATCCGGGCGGAGGGCGGCCAGGCGCTCGCCGTGGCCGCCGACGTCACCGACGACGCGTCCGTCGAGGCCGCCCGGGACCGGGTCCACGAGGCGTTCGGCGCCGTCGACCTCGTCGTCAACAACGCCGGAGTCATGTTGCCGAACCCCGTCGAGGAGGGCCGGCTCGACGAGTGGCAGCGGATGCTCGACACCAACGTCACCGGCGTGCTGCGGATCATCCGCGCCTTCACCGCCGACCTGCTGGCCGCCGCGGCCGAGGGGCGCACCGCCGACCTGGTGAACATCTCCTCCATCGGCGCCCACGTGACCTTCCCGAACTACGGGGTGTACGGGGCGACCAAGGCGGCCGTCACCTACCTGTCGCAGAGCCTGCGCGGCGAGCTGGGGCCGCGGGACGTCCGGGTCACCAACATCGAGCCGGGACTGACGGAGACCGAGCTGGCGTCGCACGTCGGCAGCGCGGAGCTGTCCGGGCAGCTGGACGAGATGTTCGGGGCGATCGGGGGGCTCTCCGCGGCGGAGGTGGCCGACGTCGTCGCCTACGCCACCAGCCGCCCCCGGCACGTCAACCTGCGCCAGATCATGGTGCTGCCGACCCGGCAGGCGTGACCCCAACGGGGCCGGTCACTCGCCCCGCACCGGGGGCGCCGCCGCCCCGCCGGTCACTCGCCCCGCGCCGGGCCGTCGTGGTCGCGCCGGCCGGCGAAGAGGTCCGGGTTGAGCCGTACGGCCTGCACCGCGTTGACGCCGACGATGCCGAGCCAGGTGACCACCATCCCGGACAGCCCGGCGAGGGCACCCGCGATGGCGGACAGCGGGATCGCCAGGACCAGCGTGATCAGGGCGAAGCCGTAGCGCTCGCCCCAGGAGTCGGCCGGCTTCGGCCGCCGCGTCTCGCGTGCCGTCACCATCTGCCGCTCGGCCAGCTGCCGCCGCACCCGGCGGTCGACCGCGTCGTCGATCCGCTGCTCGACCTTCTCCAGGAAGGACTCCACCAGCGCGGAGTCGTAGTCGTCGCCCAGTTCCCTGCGGGCGCGCACGGTCGCGTCGAGGTCCTTCCTGAGGTTCGGGTCCTTCCTGAGGTCGGCGTCCCGTGGATCGAGTGTGCTCATGCCGGTCAGCCTAGGGAGCGGTCGGCTCGACGGCACTGGGGCTAGCCCCCCGGTCCGGGTTCGGGCCGGCCACCGTGTTCCGGCGCGCGACCAGCCAGTACAGCAGTGCCGGTACGGCCAGGCCGACGATCCAGGAGATGTCCGCACCGCCCAGCGGGTCCACCAGCGGGCCGGTGTAGAAGCTCGTGGCGAGGAACGGCAGCTGGGCGAGAAGTCCGGCCGCGTACACGGCGAGGGCGTCCCAGCGCCAGGCGCCGTAGCGGCCGTGCGGGTCGGCGAGGGCCGGGAGGTCGTAGCGCTCCTTGGAGATCAGGTAGTAGTCGACCAGGTTGATCGCCGACCAGGGCGTGAAGAAGGTCAGCAGGAACAGCAGGAAGTCCTTGAAGGAGGACAGGAAGCTGTCCTTGCCCAGCAGGGCCACCGCGGTTCCGGCGACCATCACCAGCCCGATGTACGCCGCCCGGCCCGCCCGGGACAGCTGCCGCTGCCCGCGGAAGCCGCTCACGCCCGTCACCATCGACATGAAGCCGCCGTAGGTGTTGAGGACGTTGACGGTGAGCTTGCCGAGCGCGATCACGAAGTAGAAGAAGGACGCGGCCAGCCCGGTGCCGCCGAGGGCGACGACATAGCCGACCTGGCTCGCCAGGAACTTCTCGCCGGCCGTGGCCGCGACCAGCACCCCGAAGGTCATCGACCACTGACTGCCGAGCGCGGAGCCGGACAGCGTCCACCAGAAGGTGGCCTTCGTGGACGTCGTGCGCGGCAGATAGCGCGAGTAGTCCGCCACGTACGGGCCGAACGCCAGCTGCCAGGACGCCGACAGGGACATCGCCAGCAGGAACATCGGCAGCGAGAAGTGGGCGTCGTGCAGCAGCGCGGAGGTGTCGGCGCGGTCCAGGAGGCGTACGGCGAGGTAGACGAAGGCGAGCGCGCAGATGATGCCGGCGACCCGGCCGAGGGCGTGGATGACCCGGTAGCCGACGGTCGCCGTGACCGCTGTGACGGCCGCGAAGACGACGATCCCGGTGGTGTCGTTCGTGTGGGTCAGCTCGCCCACCGCCTGCCCGGCGAGGACGCTGCCGGACGCGAAGAAGCCGACGTACATCACGATCACCAGCAGCAGCGGTACGACCGCCCCGCGCACCCCGAACTGCGCCCGTGACTGGATCATCTGGGGCAGGCCGAGCTTCGGGCCCTGGGCGGAGTGCAGGGCCATCACCGCGCCGCCGAGCAGGTTGCCGAGCAGCAGGCCGACGACCGACCAGACCACGTCCCCGCCGAAGACGACCGCCAGGGCGCCCGTGACGACGGCCGTGATCTGGAGGTTGGCGCCGAGCCAGAGCGTGAACTGACTGAAGGCCGTGCCGTGCCGTTCCTCGTCCGGGACGACGTCGATGGAGCGCACTTCCACGAGCTGAGCCATGCGTTCTCCCCACACTGGGCTGTATAACGGTATGCAGCGACACACTGTCTGAATAGACGGCCCGTGTTTGTCAATGCCTCGGCGCTGTACTCTCCCGGGGCGTCGAGGAATCCGGAGGGGGAGTACGTGATGAGCGGGACCGACAGCCCTGCCAACCGATTGCAGGCGCTCTTCGAGGGCCACCGGCTCACGCCGACCCAGCGCCGCATCGCGCACAGCATGGTGCGCCGGGCCGCCGACGTGCCCTTCCTGTCCAGCGTGGAGCTGGCCGAACTGGCCGGGGTCAGCCAGCCGTCGGTGACCCGGTTCGCGGTCGCCCTCGGCTTCGACGGCTACCCCGCCCTGCGCAAGCACCTGCGCGAGGTCGTCCCGGCCGAACCGGCCGCCGGGGGCGGGGCCGCCGCCTACAACGAGTACCAGCAGGCCGTCGAGGCCGAGATCGAGAACCTGAGGCACCTCGCCGAACTGCTCGCCGACCCGCGCCCGGTGCAGCGGGCCGGCCGGATCCTCGCCGCCTCCCGCCCGCTGCCGGTGCTCGGCCTGCGCGCCGCCGCCTCCCAGGCGTACGGCTTCGCCTACTTCGCCGCCAAGGTGCACCCGGACGTCCGGCTCCTCAACGAGGGCGGCACGATGATCCACGACCGCATCGACGCCGCCGTCCGCGCGGGCGCCACCGCCCTACTGTGCTTCGCGCTGCCCCGGCACCCGCGCGAGGTCGTGGACACCCTCGCCTACGCCAAGGACGCCGGCCTGACCGTGGTCACCGTCGCCGACTCCGCGTTCGCGCCCGTCGCCAAGTACTCCGACCTGCTGCTTCCCGCCGCCGTCGGCACCGGGCTCGCCTTCGACACCGCGTGCGCGCCGATGCTGCTCGGCCGGGTGCTGCTGGAGGCGCTCTGCGACGACCTGCCGGACGCCCAGGCCCGCCTGGAGGAGTTCGACGCGAAGGCGGCGGCCCGCGGCCTGTTCGTCGAATGACGGGGACCCGCCGCTCTCAGATTCGTCTCACGTTCTGCTATTAGCTTCCCTACGAGACATACACGCTTGGGGACACGTGACACGGGAGGCTGACGTGGCGCGCGGAGGACAGGGGCTGGCTCGGGTGGCCGTCGTCGTACGGGCGGGGGCCGCACCGCTGTGGTGGCTCGGGGTGGTCGCGGCGGGGATCGGGGCCGTGCCGGAGGGAGTGACCGGGCGCCGGATCGGCGTGTCGGCCGGGGCGGCGCTGTTCCTGGTCGGCGCGGCCGTCGTGGCACTCGTCCGGCGGGGCCGGTACACCGCCCTCGCCCGCGGGGCGGCCCGCGCGGGCAAGTACGACGTCCTTCAGGACCGGGCGGTGACCGTGCGCGCCTGGCGCCGGGGCCACCGCTGGTGGCTGCTGCTGGGCTGGGCGGTCGCGCTCGGCTCCGCCTTCGCCGTGCCGGCGGCCGGCGGCATGCTGCTGGCCGGGCTCGGCACCGGGCTGCGGCTGAAGGCGGCCTGGCTCGGGCGGCTGGAGCGGGCGCGGGAGACGCTGCTGTGGGTGCGCGTCGACTGGCTCGACCGGCGTGGCGGGCGCCCGGTGGGCAAGGCCGTGAAGGGCCTGCGCGGTACGGGCGTCGCGGCCGGCGACGCGGCCCCGGGCGGGGCCCGCCGCCGTACCGCCGCGCTGGTCTGAGCCGCCGTCAGACCTCCAGGTCCTCCTCGATCCGCTTCAGCTGGTGCCGGGCCATCGCCAGGTTGGCCCGGCCCGAGTCGAGCACCAGGTAGAGGAACAGGCCGTTGCCGCCCCGGCCCTTGAGGAGACGGATCAGGTGGTACTGGTCCGTGAGGGTGATCAGGATGTCCTCGATCTCGGCCTTGAGGCCCAGGTGTTCCATCGTGCGCATCTTGGCGCGGATCACGTCGGTGTTGCCGGCGGCGGCCACGTTCAGGTCGAAGCTCTTGCCGCCGCCCATCGTGCCCAGCGCCATTCCGCTGGTGTAGTCGACGAGCGCGACACCGGTGGCGCCCTCTATGGAGGTGAGGGCTTCCTTCAGCGCGGTCTCGGTGTTGGCCATGGTGGTCCTTTCAACTGTCGGTTGCGGTGCGTGCCTCGGCGGCCGTGGTGCGGGGCGCGCGGGGCGTACGGGTTCGTGCGGGGGTGGTCCGGGGGAGCGGGCGTGCGGCCTCGGCGGCGTCCAGCAGCTCCCCGATGCGGGCGCCGGCCCGGCGGCCCTCCAGGTGCAGCCGGCCCACGTTGACCCGGTCCTGGGCGAGCAGGGTCAGGACGGCGGTGCGGCCGGCCGCGTAGGTGGCGATGTAGCCGCGTTCGCCGCGCACCAGCAGCTCCCGGAAGCCGCCGTGCCCGGTGGCGTCGGTGACCCGCACGGCGACGCCGAGCGCGGCGGCGGTGAGCGCGGCCAGGCCTTCCGGGTCGACCCCGGGGGTGTCGTGGGCGACGACGAGGCCGTCGACGCCGGCCGCGAGGGCGCCGGTGAGCTGCGGTACCCGGGTGCGCAGCCGGAGCAGCTCCTCCAGGACGGTCCGCAGGTCCTCTTCGGCCACCATCAGGTGTCTCCTCTCGGCGGGGCGGTGCCGTTCAAAGCGCCTCCAGCGCATCCCTGAGCCTCTTCAGCAGCGCGATGTCGGGGTCGGTGGTGACCTGGGCGAGCGGGGGTGGGGGCGGCGGGGCGGGTGGTGCCGTGGGCAGGGGTGCGATCTGCCCGGCCGCCGTGAGCCGGCGCACGTCGACCAGCGTGTGGAACGCCTGCCGGCCCAGGTTCCGGGCGATGTCGGCGGCCGTGCGGACGCCGTCCACGCGGTCCAGGACGGCCCGCTGCCGGGGCGTGACCGGGGGCGCGTGGGCCGCAGAGGTGGCTGCCCCGGCCCGGGTGGCCGGCGTGGTGGCCGCGGCCGGGTTCGCCGGGTCCGCAGGGTTGGCCGCGGCGCGGCCGGTGGCCGGGTCCGCAGGGTTCGCCGGGGCGCGGCCGGTGGCCGGGTCGGCGCGGATCAGTGGGGCGGTGTCGGCGGCCGGGTCGGGCCACAGCCGGTGCAGCAGCAGCCGGCGGCGCAGCGTCTCGCGTTCCAGCGCGACGACCGGGACCGAGGGCAAGGGGCCGAGCCGGGGCGTGGAGTCGTACCGGAACCGTCCCGGCGTGCTGCTCGGCGCCAGCGCGAAGTACCCGGCGTCGTACAGCGCGTCCAGATGGCACAGCTCCAGCGCGCCCGTGGGCAACACCCCGGACCGCAGCAGGAGTTCGGCCGCGTGCAGGGGGCCGGTGGTCCGTGCCGCCGCCTGCTGCCAGGCGGCGCTCGCGAGGGTGCCGTGGGCCGTGAGGAGCACGTCGAGGCCGGGGGCGAGGGGACTCTCGGCGTGCACCACCCGGCCCTCGGCGAGGTGCAGGACGCCGTGTTCGCGGACCAGGATGCCGGTGGCCCGCTCCTCGGCGAGCCGGGTCAGCATCGGGGACAGGGCGCGTCCGGCCCCCTTGTCCCGGACCGGGAGGGCCGGCGGCGGGGTGCTGACCACGGTCATCCCAGCACCAGCCGGGCGGCCATCTCGCCGAGCCGGATGCGGGCGAGCGCGAGGTTGCCCTCCTCGCGGCCGAGCCACAGGTGCAGGAACACGCTGCTGTCGAAGGACGTGTCCACGAAGCGCAGCAGGTGGTAGCTGTCCCCGTTGCTGATGATCACGTCCTCCACGGGGGGCAGGTCGTCGCCGCCCGCCGCGAAGGTGCCGTGCTCGGCTGCCATCCGGGCCAGTTCGGCGGCCTCGGCGGCGGTCGTCTCGTGGTCACCGCCGGGCGCCTCCCCGACCGCGCCGAGGGCCAGTCCGCTCGTCCAGTCCACCAGCGCGGCTCCCCGGGCACCGGGTAACCGCATCGCTTCCAGCAAGCACTCGTCGATTCCGGGCACCGTGGCTCCCCTCCCGCCTGGGAATCCGGCTGAGTGACGCCGACACTACGCAACGTGTGTGCGGGAGGTGAGGCCTTTGGCATTTTCCGTTGGAACATGCGCCGGGCGTACTAGTGTGGGTCAACTGACCTGTGTGACACGAGAGTTGATCATCACGGCGAGGGGTGCGCGTCGGTCGCGCCCGGGAGGCCGGTCAGCGCGGACGTGTGCGCCCCGCCGGACTCCGCCACCACCTCGGCGACGGTCTGCGGCTCCCGTACGGTCGCGAAGGCGACGCCCCCCTCGCCGTCCGGCGCGTAGCCGTAGATGCCCGGCCGGGCGAGGGAGTTGTAGGCGTAGTGGTGGGCGAAGTAGTACGCGCCCGTGTCCAGCGCCGCCGCGTAGTCGCCCTGCTCCAGCAGCGGCAGCGCGCGCCCCTCGGCGAGCAGGTCACCCGAGAAGCAGGCCGGCCCGGCCACGTCCTGCACCACCTCCGCTCCCGCCTTCGGCCGCCCCCCGGCGTCGTACGCGGCGATCCGCAGCGGCCACGCCCCCGGCACGTACACCGTCCGCGTCGCCACCTGCACGCCCGCGTGCGTCACCGCGATCCGCCGCCCGCCCGCGCTCTTGGTGTACTCCACCCGGGCCACCACCGTCCCGTACCTGGCCAGCAGCGACCGCCCGAACTCGGTCACCAGCCCGTACCGCCCGTCGAACAGCCCCGGCACCTGCTCGGCCAGCAGCCGCGCGTAGGCGGCGTACGACGGCGTCGTCTCCTCCGACGCGAGGTTCACCGGCAGCCCGCCGCCGATGTCGATCGTGTCGACCTGCCGTCGCCCGGCGACCGCGTTGATCTCCTCCGCGAGCGCGTACACCTCCGCCGCGCCCCGCGCCAGCAGCGGCAGCGGGATGCCCTGCGAGCCGGTGTGCGCGTGCAGCCGGGTCAGCCACGGCCGGTCCGCGTACGCCCGTACGACCCAGTCGCGCGCCCCCTCGTCCCGCAGCGCCACCCCGAACTTCGAGGTCCGCGTGGCCGTGGAGGTCGCCCCGATGGTGCCGCCGCCGATCTGCGGGTTGACCCGGAGCCCGAGCGGGGACCGGGTGGGCGTGGCGCGCACGAGGGTGTCGAGCCGGTCCAGCTCCTGCGGGTTGTCCGCGTTCACCGCGACGCCCAGGGCCAGCGCCTCCCGCAGCTCCGCCGGGGTCTTCGCCGGCGAGTCCAGCACCGTGCGGGCGGGCGGCACCCCGGCCGCCCGGGCCAGCGCCAGCTCGCCGGGGCTCGCGACCTCCGCGCCGATGCCCGCCTCGTGCAGCAGCCGCACCACCGGCACCAGCGGGGTCGCCTTCACCGCGAAGGCGTGCAGCACGGGTGTGCCGGGCGCCGTGACCGCGTCGAACGCCGCCCGCAGCGCCGCCGCCGACTCCCGGATGCCGATGACGTCCAGCAGCCCCACCACGGCCGCGTCCGGGCCCAGCAGCCTCCGCTCTACGGCCGCCCGCACGGCCCGGTCGCGGCGGGCCATCCGTCCCCGCGCCTCGCTCCCGATGTCCTCGACCGTCTCGATCTCCGCCACGGCTTCTCCGTCCTGTCTCGGCCACCAGTGCTTCCAGCCAAACACCCGCCGCGCGCGGACGGGGCCGTCCCGGTGTATTGACTAGCTCTATTCAGACCTACAGGATGTGAATAGACGTAGGCACAGGAGGAGGCAGACGATGTCGGGACCCCGCCCCGTACGAGCACCGCGCGGCACGGAACTGAGCGCCCTGGGATGGCAGCAGGAAGCCGCTCTGCGCATGTTGCAGAACAACCTCGACCCCGAGGTCGCCGAGCACCCCGACAAGCTCGTCGTCTACGGCGGCACCGGCAAGGCCGCCCGGGACTGGCGCTCCTTCGACGCCATGGTCCGCACCCTGAAGACCCTCAAGCAGGACGAGACCATGCTGGTCCAGTCCGGCCGCCCGGTCGGCGTGATGCAGACCCACGAGTGGGCCCCGCGTGTCCTCATCGCCAACTCCAACCTGGTCGGCGACTGGGCCAACTGGGAGGAGTTCCGCCGCCTGGAGGCCCTCGGCCTGACCATGTACGGCCAGATGACCGCCGGCTCCTGGATCTACATCGGCACCCAGGGCATCCTCCAGGGCACCTACGAGACCTTCGCCGCCGTCGCCGCGAAGAAGTTCGGCGGCACCCTGGCCGGCACCATCACCCTGACCGCCGGCCTCGGCGGCATGGGCGGCGCCCAGCCGCTCGCCGTGACCATGAACGACGGTGTCGCGATCTGCGTCGACTGCGACCCGCGCGCCATCGAGCGCCGCATCGAGCACCGGTACCTCGACGTCAGGGCCGACTCCCTGGACCACGCGCTCCAGCTGGCCGTGGAGGCCCGTGACGCGCGCCGTCCGCTGTCCATCGGCGTCCTCGGCAACGCGGCCGAGCTGGTTCCGCAGCTCCTCGCCATGAACGCCCCCATCGACATCGTCACCGACCAGACCTCCGCCCACGACCCGCTGTCCTACCTCCCGGTGGGTGTGCCCTTCGAGGACATGGCCTCCGAGGCGGCGAAGGACCCGGCCGGCTTCACCACCCGCGCGCGCGAGTCCATGGCCAAGCACGTGGAGGCCATGGTCGGCTTCATGGACGCCGGCGCCGAGGTCTTCGACTACGGCAACTCCATCCGGGGCGAGGCCCAGCTCGCCGGCTACGACCGGGCGTTCGCCTTCCCCGGCTTCGTCCCCGCCTACATCCGCCCGCTGTTCTGCGAGGGAAAGGGCCCCTTCCGCTGGGCGGCCCTGTCCGGCGACCCGGCCGACATCGCCAAGACCGACAAGGCGATCCTGGAGCTGTTCCCCGAGAACGAGTCCCTCGCCCGGTGGATCAAGTTGGCCGGTGAGAGGGTCCACTTCCAGGGCCTGCCCGCGCGCATCTGCTGGCTCGGCTACGGCGAGAGGGACAAGGCCGGTGAGCGCTTCAACGACATGGTGGCGAGCGGTGAGCTGGCCGCGCCGCTGGCCATCGGCCGCGACCACCTCGACTGCGGGTCCGTCGCCTCGCCGTACCGGGAGACCGAGGCCATGCTCGACGGGTCCGACGCGATCGCCGACTGGCCGCTGCTGAACGCGATGGTCAACGTGGCCTCGGGCGCCTCCTGGGTGTCCATCCACCACGGTGGCGGCGTGGGGATGGGGCGGTCCATCCACGCGGGGCAGGTGACGGTGGCCGACGGTACGAAGCTCTCTGCCGAGAAGATTCGCCGGGTGCTGACCAATGACCCCGGGATGGGTGTCATTCGGCACGTGGACGCCGGGTACGACATCGCGGAGTCCGTCGCGGGCGAGCGGGGGGTTCGGGTGCCTATGCGTGAGGGTGGCGAGGCGTGACCGTCGGCAAGGGCGGGCACGGCGACTCTCCGGTGGGGGCTGAGGTCTCGTCGCCGTCCTCGGGTTCGGCTGTGCCACAGCCTGTACGGCCTGTACGGCCTGCGGGTTCGGATGCGCCACAGCCTGTACGGCCTGTGCGGTCTGCGGGTTCGGGTGGGTCACAGGCTGTACGCGGTGTCTCCTTCCATGAGATGTGGCGCGAGCTGCTTCCCATCGGGCGGCACTCCGAATCCGGTGGGTACCGGCGCTACGCCTGGACCGGGGCGGACGCCGAGTGCCGGGACTGGTTCCGGCAGCAGGCCGAGGGCCGTGGGCTCTCGTACGAGGTCGACCGGAACGGGAATCAGTGGGCCTGGCTGGGGGATCCGGCCGCCGGGGACGCCGTCGTCACCGGGTCGCATCTGGATTCCGTGCCGGACGGCGGGGCCTTCGACGGGCCCCTCGGGGTCGTGTCCTCCTTCGCCGCGCTGGACGAACTGCGCGGCCGGGGCGTGGAGTTCGCCAGGCCCCTCGCCATCGTCAACTTCGGGGACGAGGAGGGGGCCCGGTTCGGGCTCGCCTGTGTCGGCTCCCGGCTCACCGCCGGGCAACTGACCGTCGAGCAGGCCCACCGGCTCACCGACGGGGACGGGATCAGTCTGCCCCGGGCCATGGAGGCGGCCGGGTACGACCCCGACGCCATCGGGCCCGACCCCGAGCGGCTGGCCCGGATCGGCGCCTTCGTGGAGCTGCACGTCGAACAGGGCCGCGCGCTGGACCTGTCCGGCGACCGGGTCGGCGTCGCCAGTGCCATCTGGCCGCACGGCCGGTGGCGGTTCGACTTCCGGGGCGAGGCCAACCACGCCGGCACCACCCGGCTGGTGGACCGCCGGGACCCGATGCTGTCGTACGCCGAGACCGTGCTCGCCGCCCGCCGCGAGGCCGAACTCGCCGGTGCCGTCGCCACCTTCGGGAAGATCATCGTCGAGCCCAACGGGGTGAACGCGATTCCGTCCCTCGTGCGCGGGTGGCTCGACTCCCGTGCCGCCGACCAGGAGACCCTGGACACGGTCGTCGGGGGCGTGGAGAAGGCCGCGCGCGAGTACGCCGCCGCGCACGGCATCGACCTCGGCGTCGTCCGGGAGTCCTTCACCCCGGTCGTGGAGTTCGACCACGCCCTGCGGGACGAACTCGGCCGCATCCTGGGCAAGGACACCGAACTGAAGGTGCCCGTGCTCGGGACCGGCGCCGGACACGACGCCGGAATCCTCTCCGGGAGCGTCCCGACCGCCATGCTGTTCGTGCGCAACCCCACCGGTGTCTCGCACTCCCCGGCCGAGTTCGCCGCCGAGGACGACTGTGTGGCCGGGGTGCGCGCACTCGCCGACGTACTGGAAGGGCTGGCCCGCAGGTGACCAAGGGGACCTACTGGTTGGAGCACGCCTGGCTCGGCACCTATGTCGAGCCGGGGGTCACGGTGGAGGTGGCGGACGGGCGGATCGGCGCCGTCCGCACCGGGACGCCCACGCCGCCGCCCGGCGCCGAGGTGCTGCGCGGGCTCACCCTGCCTGGGCTCGCCAACGCCCACAGCCACGCCTTCCACCGGGCGCTGCGCGGCACCGTCCAGGTCGGCTCCGGCACCTTCTGGACCTGGCGCGAGGTGATGTACTCCGTCGCCGACCATCTGACCCCGGAGACCTACCACACCCTGGCCCGCGCGGTGTACGCCGAGATGGCCCTCGCCGGCATCACCTGTGTCGGCGAGTTCCACTACGTGCACCACGCCCACGGCGGCACCCCCTACGCCGACCCCAACGCCATGGGGGAGGCGCTGATCGCCGCCGCCGCCGAGGCCGGCATCCGGATCACCCTCCTGGACACCTGCTATCTCTCCTCGGGCTTCGGGGAGCCGCCCAACGCGCACCAGCTGCGGTTCTCCGACGGCAGCGCGGAGGCCTGGGCCGAACGCTGTGCAGTTCTCAAGGAGCGGGATCACGCGCGGATCGGGGCGGCGATTCACTCCGTACGGGCCGTGCCCGCGGGGCAGTTGGCGACCGTGGCACGCTGGGCCGAGGAGCGGCGGGCCCCGCTGCATGTGCACCTGTCGGAGCAGACCGCCGAGAACGACGCCTGCCTCGCCGCGCACGGCCGCACGCCCACCCGGCTGCTCGCCGACCACGGCGTCCTCGGGCCGCGCACCACCGGGGTGCACAACACCCACCTCACCGACGAGGACATCGCCCTGCTCGGCGGCTCGGGCACCGGCACCTGCATGTGCCCGACGACCGAGCGGGACCTGGCCGACGGCATCGGCCCGGCCGTCGCCCTCCAGCGGGCCGGCTCCCCGCTCTCCCTCGGCTCCGACAGCCACGCCGTCATCGACCTGCTCGAAGAGGCGCGCGCCATGGAGCTGAACGAGCGGCTGCGCACCCGCACCCGGGGCCACTGGACGGCCGCCGCCCTGCTGCGGGCCGCCACCGCCGACGGCCACGCCGCCCTCGGCTGGGACGACGCCGGCGCCATCGAGCCCGGCGCGCTCGCCGACCTGACGACGATCGCCCTGGACTCGGTCAGGACGGCCGGGACACTGCCCCGGCTGGGCGCCGAGACGGCCGTATTCGCGGCGGGCGCGGCGGACGTACGGCATACGGTCGTGGGCGGCCGGCACGTCGTACGCGACGGCGCGCACACGCTCGTACCGGATGTGCCGCGGGCGCTGGCCGCCGCCGTCGAAGCCCTGCGCGGCTGAGCAACGCCGACCCCCACGAGGACGACACCATGAGCAGCAGCACCGTCATCACCAACATCGCCACGCTGGTCACCAACGACCCCTCCCTCGGTGACAACTCCCCCCTCGGTCTGGTCCAGGACGCGGCCGTCGTCATCGACGGCGACCGTGTCGTGTGGACCGGTGAGTCAAGCAAAGCACCCGCCACTGACAACCGGGTCGACGCGGGCGGCCGGGCGGTGCTGCCGGGCTTCGTGGACTCCCACTCCCACCTGGTCTTCGCGGGCGACCGGACGCAGGAGTTCAACGCCCGGATGTCCGGCCGCTCCTACACGGCGGGCGGCATCCGCACCACGGTCGCCGCCACCCGGGCGGCGAGCGACGCGGAACTGGAGGCGAACCTCACCCGTTACCTCGACGAGGCCCTCCGCCAGGGCACGACCACCTTCGAGACCAAGTCGGGCTACGGCCTCACCGTCGAGGACGAGTCCCGCGCCCTGCGCCTCGCGGCGAAGCACACCGACGAGGTGACGTACCTGGGGGCGCACATCGTCTCCCCGGACTACGCCGACGACCCGGCGGCCTACGTCGCCCTGGTCACCGGCGAGATGCTGGACGCCTGCGCGCCGCACGCCCGCTGGATCGACGTCTTCTGCGAGAAGGGCGCCTTCGACGGCGACCAGGCCCGCGCGATCCTCACGGCCGGCAAGGCGAAAGGCCTGCACCCGCGCATCCACGCCAACCAGCTCTCCTACGGCCCCGGCGTCCAGCTGGCCGTCGAACTGGACGCGGCCAGCGCCGACCACTGCACCCACCTCACGGACGCGGACGTGGACGCCCTGGCCAACAGCGCGACCGTCGCCACCCTGCTCCCCGGCGCCGAGTTCTCCACCCGCGCCGAGTGGCCGGACGCCCGCCGCCTGCTGGACGCGGGCGCGACGGTCGCCCTCTCCACCGACTGCAACCCCGGCTCGTCCTTCACCTCCTCCCTCCCCTTCTGCATCGCCCTGGCCGTCCGCGACATGCGGATGACCCCCGACGAGGCGGTCTGGTCGGCCACGGCGGGCGGCGCGGCGGCCCTGCGCCGCACGGACATCGGCCGCCTCACCCCCGGCAGCTACGCCGACCTGACCCTCCTGGACGCCCCCAGCCACGTCCACCTGGCCTACCGCCCGGGCGTCCCCCTGGTCAGCGGCGTGTGGCGCCGCGGGGTCCGGGTGGTGTGAGCCGGGGGACGCTCATCTCGCCCCGGCCCGCCACCGTTGGCCGCTGCTGTCGGACAGGGGACGCAGGGACAGGCCGTTGCCGTCGTCCGGGGTCACCGCCGTCTCGATGGCGATGGCCGGGCGGATCGTGCCGTCGGGGTCGACGGTGAAGCGGAGGTTCTCGCCGTTGCGGCCGTGGACCGAGTCGCACTCCCAGATGCCCACCCCTCGGTCGACCGCGCCCCGGCTGTCCAGGCAGAAGTCGTCGTCGGCCGCCGAGCGGAGCACGCCCAGGTAGGTGTCGACGCGCCAGCGCTGGGTCGCGGAGGAGTCGCAGGGGGCCGTGACGACGTCGTTGCCCTGGGACAGGTCGCCGTCGCGGATGTCCAGGCAGCGGCCCGTGGCGAGGTTGACCACCTGGGCGTAGGCGGCGCCCGGCGGCGCGGGCGGGGGCGTCGGGCTGGGCGTCTCCCGGCGGGGCGGGGTGGGCGTCGGACGGTGTGAGGTCGGGGTGGGGGACGGGGACTTGGACGTGGGGGACGGGGAGGGGGAGTGGGACGGGGGGACCGAGACCGTTGCCGTGACCGTCACGGAGGAGGGCGCCGGGGTCGCCGCCGCCGGCCGGCGGTCGGTGGAGTGCGCGGGGCTGAAGAGGAAGACCAGGAGCGGGGTCAGGGCCACGCCCAGGGCCGCCGAGCCGAGCAGGACGCGGCTTCGGGGCGGCCGGCCCGGTGCGCCCACCGTCGTGGTTACGGCGTCGGGTCCGGGGTGCTCGTCCCGGCGCAGGTACGCCGTTCCCCGCCACGGCAGCAGTCCCTCGGCCAGGGTCTGCCGGGGCGCGTCCCGCAGCGCCCGCAACTCCTCGAAGGCGGCCGTGCAGTGCGGGCAGCGCGCCATGTGGGTGTCCAGGTCGGCGCTGCGGCGCGGGGCGTCCGGCCGTACCGCCTCCTCGATCAGCCGCCGGAAGTCCGCGCAGCGCGGGTCGTCGGAGGCGGCCAGCCGGTGCCGCAGACACGCCTGGGCCAGGGCCGCGAGGGCACGCGGGGTGTCGTAGGAGACGTCCGCGCGGCTGAGGCCGAGGAAGGCGGCGGTGCGTTCCTCGGGTTCCGCGTCGAGGACGCCGTACCAGAGCAGTCCCTGGGCGCGGGACGGCAGTGACGTGTAGGCCGGGAGCAGGGGCGGGGTCGGGCCCTCGGGGCGGCCGGCCGTGGTCAGCACCAGCAGCAGGCCCGGGTCGACGCCCGCGGAGCGTTCGTCGCGCGCCCAGTCCGCCGCCAGCCGCGCGGTGAGCAGCAGGAGCCGGTGGCGCAGGGGGACGGGCGGTTCGACTCCCCGGGCCGTCTCGCGGGCCGCCGTGGTGAACGTCTCCGCCGCCAGCCGACGGGCCGCGGACTCGCTCGTCGCGCACAGCCGGGCGTAGGTGAGGACCGCCGGGTGGTGCCGGCGGCGCAGCTCCTGCAACGCCGGGTAGGCCGTGGGCGTGGGGGAGCGCAGCAGTTCGGTCAGCCGTGTGTCCGGCGCGTCCGCGTGGTCCCCCGCCGTGGCGTGGTCCCCCTCAGCCATGCAACACCCTCCGTCCCGAGAAGGCCGCTGACATACCAGCCAGTTTGGGCACCCATAGTGGTGGACGGCGCCGGTCGCGGAAAGAGGTTTCTGTGAGGAACCGCATAACAGTTGGGGCGTCGGGCACCCGTGAGCCGGTGGGCTGGGTCCCGGGGACGGCGGAGCGGCCCGGCATCCGTGCCGGGCCGCTCACCGCAGTGCGCGGAGCACGCGCGTCAGTACCGCGCGGACGGTCACTCCTCCAGCGTCAGCCCCTTGCGCAGCCGTACCAGCGTGCGCGACAGCAGCCGGGACACGTGCATCTGGGAGATGCCGAGTTCCTCGCCGATCTCCGACTGCGTCATGTTCGCCACGAAACGCAGGGAGAGGATCTTCCGGTCCCGGGGCGGTAGTTCGGCGATCAGAGGCTTGAGCGACTCGATGTACTCGATGCCTTCGAGCCCGTGGTCCTCGTATCCGATGCGGTCCGCGAGCGCGCCCTCGGACTCGTCCTCCTCCGGCTGGGCGTCCAGCGAGGCGGCGGTGTAGGCGTTCGAGGCGGCCATGCCCTCGACGACCTCGTCGTTGGAGATGCCGAGACGCTCGGCCAGTTCCGCGACCGTGGGGGCGCGGTCCAGCTGCTGCGCCAGCTCGTCGCCCGCCTTGGCGAGGTCGAGCCGCAGCTCCTGGAGCCGGCGCGGGACGCGCACGGACCACGAGGTGTCACGGAAGAACCGCTTGATCTCGCCGATGATGGTCGGCATCGCGAAGGTGGGGAACTCGACGCCACGGGAGAGTTCGAAGCGGTCGATCGCCTTGATCAGGCCGATGGTGCCGACCTGGATGATGTCCTCCATCGGCTCGCTGCGGGAGCGGAACCGGGAGGCGGCGAACTTGACGAGCGCGAGGTTGAGCTCGACGAGGGTGTTGCGGACGTACGCGTACTCGTGCGTCCCTTCCTCCAGCGCCTCCAGGCGCTCGAAGAGGGTCTTGGACAGGGCCCGCGCGTCGACCGGGCCGATCTCGTCGTACGGGGGGATCTCCGGGAGTCCCTCGACGAGGTCGAGGGGGTCGATGGGATGATCCAGTTGTTCCGGTGGGGGTGTCGACGTCGCCAGGGGGGTATGCGATGCGTCGAGCCGGGGTGACATGGGTGTCCTCCATCGTTCTCGGCATAAGGCTGCCGAAGCCAGTACGTGCACTGCGGTGTGCGGCGCCTCCGAAGCCGGCGTGTAGGGGTGTGTGTCCTTACTAGCCCTACCCGCTGCACCGAGCGAGTCGCAAGTGCGTTCTGTCGCTATATGTCCGTTTCTGTGCGGATGTTCGGGTGTCGGAGTGTGCTTGGAAGGCGTAATGTTCGAGGGCATCAGCAGCCACGACCTCGGGAGAGAGACGGCATGGACCACGGGACGGTCGGCAGCGCACAGTCGGGCCGGCTTCTGGTGGAGGTGCGGGAAGAGGGCTCCAGCGCCGTTGTGACACCGGCGGGTGAGCTCGATCACCACACCGCCGATCTTTTGCGTGAGCCCCTCGACGACCTCTTGGACAAGGGCTTCTCGCGGCTCGTTGTGGACTGCTCACGCCTGGAGTTCTGTGACTCCACGGGGCTGAACGTCCTGCTCGGCGCCCGCCTGAAGGCGGAGGCGGCCGGTGGCGGGGTCCATCTGGCCGGGATGCTGCCAGTGGTCGCCCGCGTATTCGAAATCACCGGGGCCGAGGCGGTCTTCACCGTCCACGACTCCGTGGAGGCGGCCCTGGCCGACGGTGCCGACTGATCCGCCGCCCCGGTGTCCGACCCGGCCCGGCACGGCTTCCCGTGGGCGTTACATGCATCACGCCCAGAACGGGGGTGTTCCGTCGGATCGGTCGGGCAGGAGAGGGCAGAAGAAGGCGGGAGGCGTCCCGCGGGCTGCCGGCTGTCGGTCCTCGTTCCTCGGTCGTCGATCTCCGGTCGTCGATCGTCGGTCTCCGGCCGTCGGTCGTCGGTCTCAGGTCGTCGGTCTCCAGGTTTCCGGATCTCCGGATCTCCAGGGGGCGGCGGACGACCGGGACAGGGCGTGCGTTCGGCGGACGGGCGGGTATGGGTTCCTGGCCGGGCGGCGGACGGACGATCGCCGGGCGGTGTTCGGACGGCGTCCGGACGGTGCGCGGACGACGTACGAACGGCGTGCCGGCGGCCAACGGACGACGCGTGGACGACGTGCCGACCGGACGGCGCCTATGGTGCCGACGGCGCTTGCCTTCGACAGTACGGTCCGGGCGGAGACCGCCGGCCGGACCATTGACCGGACTTTTGAATCGTGAACTGGTGAATCGGTGAGGTGAAGCGCTGATGAGCACCACCCGGCCTTACTCGCCGGGCGACCGCGGCCCGGAGCCCAGCGGCGCTTCCGGGGCGTCCGAGGGGGATGCGTCGGCCGTCGGCGCAGCCACGGGGGCAGCCGCGCCGTCCGTGTCGTCCGGGCCGCCGGGCCCGGCCGACGGCACCCCGCGGACCCGCGGCCGGCAGATCCGCAGGCTGCGCCTGGAAGGCGAGAGCGGGGTGGTCCCGCTCGCCCGCGACTTCACCCGCCAGGCGCTGTACGCGTGGGGCTGGCTGCCCGCCGCCACCGCCGACCAGCGGGCCGCCGCCGAGGATGTGCTGCTCGTCGTCTCCGAACTGGTCACCAACGCCTGCCTGCACGCCGAGGGCCCCGACGAACTGCTCCTCGCCTGCGACAACAAGGTGATCCGGCTGGAGGTCTCCGACCGGGGCACCGGCCAGCCGGCCCCGCGCACCCCGCACCGCGCCGGCCGGCCCGGCGGGCACGGCATGTTCATCGTGCAGCGGCTGTGCCTGGACTGGGGCGTGGTCCGTGCCCCCGGTACGCCGGGCAAGACGGTCTGGGCGGAGCTGGGCGCCCCCGCCTGAGTGCCGGCGGAGGCCACCCGAGTCCCCGCCTCCACTCCGACACCGCGTCGCGCACGCCGGATCAGCACAACTCCGGCGTGTGACGTGTCTTCCTTCCTCACGACCCCGGGCGTACCTTGACGGCCGAATCTGATGTGCCGTCAGGAATGAATGGGGTGGACCGACCGTGTCGTACCCGAAACGAACCGCCGCGCTCGCGTCCGCCACGGCCCTGGCGGGCTCCGCGGTGCTGCTGGCCGCGCCGGCGGCCCACGCCGAGGTCGTCGATGTCAACTACCGCTGCCAGACGCCGATCGGGGTCAAGACCGCCGTCTCGCCGATCGACATCAAGGGCGTCAGGAGCGGCAGCGGCTACAAGATCACCATGTCCTGGCAGAAGGGCGTCTCCTCCAGCCCGGTCGAGCTGGGCAAGGGGGCGATGAGCCCGAGCGCCACGATCAAGCTGGGCGGCGCCGAGAGCGGCACCCTCGCGGTCAGCGGGCCCGCCAACGACGCGGCCGTCCCGGCCGACACGCCGATCAAGATCAGCGACTTGAGCGGCACCTACACGCCGAGGAAGAGCGGGAAGGTCACCTTCACGGCGGGCACGCTCACGATCAAGGCGCTGGGTACGACGACGACCTGCACGCCGACGAACGGTCCCGGGCCGTCGCTGACCCTGGACGTGACAGCGGCCGGTGGCTCGTCGTCCTCCTCGTCCTCCTCGTCCTCGTCCTCGTCATCCGGTGGCTCCTCCTCGGGTGGCACCTCCTCCGCCGGGCAGCTTCCGCAGACCGGCCCCGAGGACTCCGCGGTCGCCCTCGGCACACTCGGCGGCACGGTCCTGCTCGCGGGCGCGGCGGGCGCGCTGTGGCTGACCCGACGGGGGCAGACCGCTCGGCGCTGAGGGACCGGCCCAGACCGCAGACGCCGTCTGGCCGGCCAGACCGCACACCGCCACCCCGGCCCGCTCAACCGTCCGGCCGCCCCCGCTCAACCGTCCGGCCGCCCCCGCTCAACCGTCCGGCCGCCCCCGCTCAACCGTCCGGCCGCCCCCGCTGAACCGTCCGGCTGCCGCCGCCGAACCGTCAGGCAACCGCCTGACCGTCCGGCCACCGCCGAACCGTCCGGCCACCCTGCTGGAGCCGCCCATGCCGCCCGCCGCCCGCGAGCCAGGCCCGCCCCACTCGCCGCGCATCTTGCCCAAGCCGCGCACCTTGCCCGAGCCGCGCACCCGGCTCCCGCTCGTCACCCCGCTCGCGCTCGTCACCCTGCTCCTGCCGCTCACGCTGCTGACCGCGGCACCGCCCGCCGTCGCGCGGGCCGGGGACTGGTCGGTCGCGCCCCTGGGCGGTGGGCGCCCCGCGTTCTACGCCGAGGGCGCCCCCGGGACGGTCCTGCGGGACACCGTGTCGGTGACCAACCGGGGCCGGGCGCCGGTCACGGTCCGGCTGCGCGGCACCGGTGTGCCGACGGTGTTCGCCCGGAGCGGCCTGCGGGTTCCGGCGCGTACCCGTGCCGAGGTGCCCTTCACGGTGACCGTGCCGCAGGGTGCCGCGCCCGGCGACCGCACCGGCGCGATCGTCGTGCGGGACGCGCACGGCCGTACCGCGACCGTGCCGGTACGGCTGCGCGTCGGCGGCCCCTCGCTTGCCGCGCTAACCGTCGAGCACCTCGCCGTGCACGCCGACCGGATCACGTACGAGCTGGTCAATCGCGGTACGACGGTCCTCGTGCCGAAGCTCGCGGTGCGCGCCGACGGACTCTTCGGCCGGGTCCTGGACCGCGCCCCGCGCACCCTGCCGGTCCGACTGGCCCCGGGCGCCCGGCGCACGCTCAGCGAGCCGTGGCCCGGCCGGCCGGTGCTGGACGAGGTGCGCGTACGGCTGACGGTGACGGCGGCGGGCGGCGCGTACGACACGGCGGGCACCACGGCGGCGTACGTGCCGTGGGGTGCGATGGCCGGCGGGGCGGGAGCGGCCGCGGCGGCGGGTACGGCCGCACTCCTGAGGACCCGACACCGACGCCGCCACGCACCCCCCGAACCCCGACCCGGCGCGGTGGAGCCGACGGGAGCGGTGTCGTGAGGCGGGTGGTGTCGGCGCGGACACCGCACCGGCGCCCTGCGGTCGGCGTGGGTGCTGTTGTACGGCGTGTGGGATCGGCTCGGACGTCGGTCTCCGGTCGGCGAGCCGGCCGGGGTGCTGTCGTCAGGTGGGTCGTATCGGCCTGGGCGGCGGCCTGCGGTCGGCGGGCGGCCGGGAGTGGCGCCGCGAGGCGGGCCGCGCCGGCCCCGGCCCCGACCCGGCAGGGCGTCGTGAGACGGGTCGTCCTCCCGGTGGTCGGTGCGCTGTTGCTGGTTCTCGGCGGGCCCGTCGGGCCGGGGCGGGCCGATGCCGGGCCCGGTGTGGAGTTGTCGGCGGGTCAGGGCGGTGCCGGTGGCTCGGTCACCGTCAGGGGTACGGGCTGGCGGCCCCGTACCTTGCTCATGGTGCTGGTGTGCGGGCGGGCCACCCCGGCGCGCGGGGTCGTCGGCGGCACCAACTCCTGCGCGAACGGCGACGGCCGGGCCGTGACCACCGACGCCGACGGCACCTTCAGCCGGAAACTGCCGGTCGCCGAACCCCCCGTACCCTGCCCCTGCGTGGTGCACGTGGCCACCGTGACCGGGGCCGAGGCCGAGGCGGACGCCGTCCTGGAGGTCGCCGGACACCCCGTGGCCCCGCTCCCCGCCGAGCGCTCCGCCGGCCGGCTGGCGGTGCTGTCCGACACCCGGCTGACCGGCTCCGGCGGAGTGCTGACCTGGTTCGGGGCACCGCCCAGCCGCACCCTCGTCCTCACCGTCGGCAACACCGGCACCAGCCCGATCGAGAACCCGGTGTTCCAGGTCGGCACCGCGCACGGCGTCTTCGCCCCCGAGTGGGACGAGCGGCAGTGGCACGGCACCCTGGCGCCCGGGAAGAAGGCGCGGATCAAGCTGCCGGTCGAGCTGTCGGCGGGGGCGCACGGCGACTACACCGTCACGCTGAAGTACGGCGGCCGGGTGCTCGCCGAGCAGCCGTGGGGCGTGGGCCGGCCTTGGGGCGTGACGCTGTTCTGGATCCTGCTCTGCCTGGTCGTCCCGGCCGCCCTGTTCCGCGCCGGCATGGCCGTGGTGGACCGGGTCAGGCCCCGCCGCCCTGGTGCCGCCCGCCGCCGGCGTCACCCGCACCGATCCGCCCGGAGCCCCCGCTCCCTCCTGCGCCTGCCCCTCCCGCGCTCCCGTCCCGCCGAGCCCCCGGCCGACCCGGCCACCCCCACTCCGACCCTGCCGTGGTTCGCCCCGGGCGGCCCGGTCGGCCAGACCTCCGCACCGCACGACGACAGCCCGACGAGTCCTACGACTCACACCACCCCCACCACGAAGGGACCCACGTGAGCAAGCGAAGGAGAGGCACAGCGGCCGGGCGCACGGGCGTCCTGCTGGTGCTCGGTGCGGCGGGCGTCCTGCTGGGCGCCGCGGTGGTCCCCGCGCACGCGGCCGAGGTGTCGTACGCCACCCACTGCGTGCCGCCCGCGGGCATCGACCCCGTCGACGGCACCACCGAGGTCGAGATCACCGCGCCGGCCACGGCCAAGGTGGGCGACACGGTGGACATCGTGTGGAAGTTCGTCCAGGCCGCCTCGAAGAACCCGGACATCATCGACCTGCCCGCGAACTCGGTCCAGCCGTCCGGCGTCCTGAAGGCGGCCGGCGCGCAGACCGCCGACGTCGCGATGCGGGGGCCGCGGGAGAACCCGGCGATCCCCAAGGGCGGGGACATGGTGCTGTCCGACATGAAGGGCAGCCTGAAGCTGACGACGGCCGGCGAGGTGACGCTGACGCCGGACGCCTACACCGTCAACGCGATGTCGACCGACACCAAGTGCGCGCCGAAGGAGGCCGTGCAGAAGGCGGCGACGATCCAGGTGACGGCGGGCGGCGGCACGTCCAGTTCGACACCCACCGGGTCCGCGACGCCGACCAAGTCGGCGACCCCCACCGGGTCCGCCACCCCCACGGCGACCGGCGGCACCGGGCAGACCGACTTCACCGGCAAGGAAGTACGGATCCCGTACGCCTGCAAGACCCCGATCGGCGACAAGAACGCGACCTCGCCGGTGCGGATCGACGCGAAGAAGAGCGGCGGGAGTTACGCCCTCACCGTGCAGTTCAAGAAGTCGGTGATGGACAGCCCCGCCGACATCCCGAAGGACTCCGTGAAGCCGTCCATGGAGGTGGTGCTCGGCGGCGCCGACAAGGGCACGGTGCATGTGGAGGGGCCGACGAACGCGCATCCCATCAAGTCCGGCGACCCGATCGCGATCCCCGACCTCACCGGCACCTACAAGCCCGGCGGGAGCGGCACCTCGACGCTGTCCCCGGGCGTGCTGACGGTCAAGGCGCTCGGTACGACCACGACGTGCACGCCGATGAAGACGGAGGTCTCGCTCAGCCTGGACACGACGGAGCAGCCGGGCGGCGCGTCGGGCGGCACGTCGACGTCGGGCGGTTCCTCTGGTTCCGCCACGACCGAGGGCGGCGACGGCGGCCTCGCCGAGACCGGCGCGAGCGACCACGGCGCCCTGAAGGCCCTGGGCCTGGTGGCAGGCACGGCGATCCTGCTGGGGGTGGCGGTGTTCACGGTGCTACCAAGGCGCGGGACGCGATAGCCGACCTCAGGGGCGCGGGGAACTGCGCGCTCGGCCACCAATACGCGTCGGCCGCCAACGCGCGACAACCCCGACGGCGCCCCGCACGAGCGGAGGGCCACCACACCCCAGGGATGCGGTGACCCTCCGTCGGCCAGGCCCCAACGACTAGTTGACGTTGCCCATCAGCTTCTTCACCTTGCCGCGGTACATCCACACCGCGACACCCGCGACCACGGCGAGCACGGCCTCCAGGGCGACGAAGCCCATCCTGTCGAGGTTGACGCCGGCGATGGCCGGGTTGGACAGCAGGGCGGTGACGGAGTCGCCCGCGGTCACCGCGAGGAACCAGACGCCCATCATCTGCGAGGCGTACTTCTTCGGCGCCATCTTCGTCGTCACCGACAGACCCACCGGCGACAGCGTCAGCTCACCGATGGTCTGCGCGAAGTAGATCGCGACCAGCCACAGCGCCGCGGCCTTGTGACCGCCCTCGGCGATCGACAGCGGGGCGAGGAAGACGAAGAAGGACGCACCGACCAGCACCAGACCGGAGGCGAACTTCACGATCGTGCTCGGCTCCTTGCCGCGCTTGTTCAGCCACAGCCACAGCCAGGCGAAGACGGGCGCGAGGGCCATGATCATGACGGGGTTGACCGACTGGTACCAGGAGACCGGGAACTCCCAGCCGAAGATGGTGTTGTCGGCGCTCTTCTCGGCGAACAGCGACAGGGTCGAGCCGCCCTGGTCGTAGATCATCCAGAAGACGGCGGCGGCCACGAAGAACCAGATGTACGCCGACACCTTGGAGCGCTCGGCCGGCTCCAGGTCCTTGTCGCGCAGTATGCGGGAGATGACCAGGATCGGCACGATCAGGCCGATGAGCGTGAGCGGGATCAGCGCCCAGTTCAGGGTGAAGTGGCCGGTGCCGCCGACGATGCCGTAGAAGACCACGGCGACGGCCAGCCAGATCAGGCCCTTGCGCAGGGTGGCCGCCTTCTCGACGGGCGTCAGCGGGGTCGGGACCTCGCTGCTCCTGGCGCTCAGGTGACGGCCGCCGAGCAGGTACTGGGCGAGACCCAGCGCCATGCCGAGCGCGGCCAGCGCGAAGCCCAGGTGCCAGTTGACGTTCTCACCGACGGTGCCGATGACCAGCGGGGCGACGAAGGCACCGAGGTTGATGCCGATGTAGAAGAGCGTGAAGCCGCCGTCCCGGCGCGGGTCCTCCGGGCCGTCGTAGAGGTGGCCGACCATCGTGGAGATGTTGGCCTTCAGCAGACCGGAGCCGATGGCGACGAGACCCAGGCCGACGAAGAAGCTCGCGGCGGCGGGCAGCGCGAGGCACAGGTGGCCGAGCATGATGACCAGACCCGCGACGGCGACCGTCTTGCGGGGGCCGAGGACACGGTCGGCGAACCAGCCGCCGGGCAGGGCGAGCAGGTACACGAGCGACAGGTACACGGCGTAGATCGCCGTCGCCGTGCCCGCGTTCAGGTGCAGGCCACCCGGGGCCACCAGGTACAGCGGGAGAAGGGCCCTCATGCCGTAGTAGGAGAAACGCTCCCACATCTCCGTCATGAAGAGAGTGGCCAGTCCGCGGGGGTGGCCGAAGAAGGTCTTCTCGGAACCGGGGGTGCCCGGTCGGACCGAGTCCTTCGTCAGGCTGGACGCCATGGTCGTTCCTTGCTGGTCGGGACGCGCGGTGGAGCGTTGCGCGCCCGGTGGGGGTGTCGGCCGGCACCGGCGGGGTCGGTCGTCCACCCCCACGCCCAGGGGGAGTCCGCCCCGGATCGCGGAGCGGCGGACGGCGACCACCGGGATCCACGCCCCGTGACGCGTCACCGCGTCCGGAGCCCGGCCAGAGGTCGTTCCTTTCAAGGCTGGTCTGGGCCAGCCCGCACACAAAGAAGACCCTCAGCGTCACATGCCCGCCAAAGGTCACCGGTGTACTACAGGCGTTCAGGTCACCATACGGCAGGACACTGCCGGATATGGAAGGACTTGAGACACGGATCACAGGTGTCGCGGGAACCGCAGGACCGGATTCGAAGGTCTCTCCTACGATCGCATCCCCAGGTCAATGGTTCGTACCAGCAGCATACGAAGGTAAGAAGCCCGGGCGCCGATCACACCCCGGCACCACACGCGGGCGGTCTACCATCACCTCATGACCCGTGTACTGCTCGCCGAGGACGACGCGTCCATCTCGGAGCCGCTGGCCCGCGCCCTGCGCCGGGAAGGTTACGAGGTCGAGGTGCGCGAGGACGGACCCGCCGCGCTCGACGCCGGAATGCAGGGCGGCGTCGATCTGGTCGTGCTGGACCTTGGCCTGCCCGGCATGGACGGCCTGGAGGTCGCCCGCCGGCTGCGCTCCGACGGTCACACCGTGCCGATCCTCATCCTGACCGCCCGGGCCGACGAGGTGGACACCGTCGTCGGCCTGGACGCGGGCGCCGACGACTACGTCACCAAGCCGTTCCGGCTCGCCGAACTGCTCGCCCGGGTACGGGCCCTGCTCCGGCGCGGCGCCGCCGAACCGCAGCAGCCGCCGGCCACGCACGGGGTACGGATCGACGTCGAGTCGCACCGCGCCTGGATGGGCGACGAGGAACTCCAGCTCACCGCCAAGGAGTTCGACCTGCTGCGGGTGCTGGTGCGGGACGCGGGCCGGGTGGTGACCCGGGACCAGCTGATGCGCGAGGTCTGGGACACCACGTGGTGGTCGTCCACGAAGACTCTGGACATGCACATCTCCTGGCTGCGCAAGAAGCTGGGCGACGACGCGGCGAACCCCCGGTACATCGCGACGGTGCGTGGCGTGGGCTTCCGGTTCGAGAAGAGTTGAGTCTGGGCCCCAGCGATCACCCTAGGTAACGGACCATGCGTCGACGTCTCATCCAGTCCACCCTCGCCGTCGTCCTCGTGGTGATCGCGGTCTTCGGCGTCTCCCTGGTGATCGTCGAGACGCGGACGATCAGCAACAGCGCCCAGGAGCGGGTGGAGTCCGAGGCGGTGCGGCTGGCCAGCATCGTGGACAGCCGGATCCTCGCCGCGGAGAACGTCAACGCGGACGTGCTGCGCAACCCGGTGAGCAAGGACCAGTACGCGGTCATCCGCATGCCCGGCAAGGCGCCCATCGAGATCGGCACCAAGCCCGAGGGCGACACCATCCACTTCACGCAGCGCGGCGAGGAGGGCGAGTCGGTCACCGTGCAGGAGCCCCGCTCCGCGGTGACCCGCGAGGTCGGCCGGACCCTGCTGATCATCGGGCTGGTCGCGCTGCTCGCGGTGGTGGCGGCGGTGCTGCTCGCCGTACGGCAGGCCAACCGGCTCGCCTCCCCGCTGACCGACCTCGCCGAGACCGCCGAACGCCTCGGCTCCGGCGACCCGCGCCCTCGGCACAAGCGGTACGGCGTTCCCGAGCTGGACCGGGTCGCCGATGTGCTGGACGCCTCCGCCGAGCGGATCGGGCGCATGCTGACGGCCGAGCGGCGCCTCGCGGCCGACGCCTCCCACCAGCTCCGTACGCCGCTGACCGCGCTGTCGATGCGCCTGGAGGAGATCACCCTCACCGACGACCCGGACACGGTGAAGGAGGAGGCGACCATCGCGCTCGCGCAGGTCGAGCGGCTGACGGACGTCGTGCAGCGGCTGCTGACGAACTCCCGGGACCCGCGGACCGGCTCCGCCGTCACCTTCGACCTGGACGAGGTCATCCAGCAGCAGCTCGCCGAGTGGCGGCCCGCCTACCGCAGCGCCGGCCGGGCCATCGTCAGCTCCGGCAAGCGGCACCTCCAGGCCGTGGGCACGCCGGGCGCGGTCGCCCAGGTGCTGGCCGCGCTGATCGAGAACTCGCTCATGCACGGCGGCGGCACCGTCGCGCTGCGCACCCGGGTCACCGGCAACCAGGCCGTGATCGAGGTCACCGACGAGGGGCCGGGCGTGCCGGCCGATCTCGGCGCGCGGATCTTCGAGCGCACGATCAGCGGGCGGAACTCGACGGGGATCGGCCTGGCCGTCGCCCGGGACCTCGCGGAGGCCGACGGCGGACGGCTGGAGCTGCTCCAGGCGCAGCCCCCGGTCTTCGGCCTGTTCCTCTCGCGCACGCCCCCGGCGCGCACACCGGACGAAGAGCGCCCGACGGTCCGCTAGCCGGTCCGCGCCTACGGCACGCGCTGCTTGGGCGCCCGCTCGTTCGACTCCTGCTCCAGAATCGATTCCGCGCTCGCCACGGCATCCCGCGCGGGCAGCGCCCGGAACACCCAGGTGCGGTACGACCAGAACCGGAACAGGGTCGCGACGCCGATGCCCACGAACTTGAAGACGTTGCTCTGTAGCGGGCTGTCCCAGCCGAAGCCGTAGGTCGCCAGGTACAGTACGCCGTTTTCGATCACCAGACCGATCGCGCTGAACAGCAGGAACAGCGTGAGTTCCTTGGTGCGACCGCTCTTGTCGCGGTCCCGGTACGTCCAGTAACGGAAGCCGACGTAGTTGAAGACGATGGCCACCACGGTCGCGATGATGCTGGCCCGCACCACCGGCAGGTCCGAGACGTGCCGGACCAGGTTGAACACGCCGAGATTGACGAGGACACCGGCACCGCCGACGGCCCCGAACTTGGCCACCTCGCGTACGAGCCGTTGCAGCCCCGAGGAACGAGGTTCCATGGCTGTGCAGCTCCCGTCGGTAGGTTTCCTCAACTCCGCCATGCTAGCCGGGCGGGCCCGCCGGTGCCCGTGGACAAGGCCACGCTGTGGAAACAGGTCGGAAAGAACCGGGGAAGCACCGGGTAAGAGTCCGTGAGAGGGACGCGATCCGGCCGCCCCGCCGTGGCCGATACGCTAGGGGTGTGACGTTCCCGGTAGTCGGCATGGTCGGCGGGGGGCAGCTCGCGCGTATGACGCACGAGGCGGGCATCCCGTTGGGCATCAGGTTCAAGCTTCTCAGTGACACTCCTCAGGATTCCGCGGCGCAGGTCGTGAGCGATGTCGTCATCGGCGACTATCGCGACCTCGACACGCTCCGCGCCTTCGCGCGCGGCTGTGACGTGATCACCTTCGACCACGAGCACGTGCCCACCGAGCACCTGCGTGCCCTGGAGGCGGACGGCATCCCCGTGCGCCCCGGGCCGGAGGCGTTGGTGCACGCCCAGGACAAGGGGGTGATGCGTGCGAAGCTCGACGCGATCGGCATCCCGTGCCCGCGGCACCGGATCGTGAGCGACCCGGACGACGTGGTCAGGTTCGCGGAGGAGGGCGACGGCTTCCCCGTCGTCCTCAAGACGGTCCGCGGCGGCTACGACGGCAAGGGCGTGTGGGTCGTCGAGAACGCCGAGGAGGCGGCCGAGCCGTTCCGCGCCGGCGTCCCCGTCCTCGCCGAGGAGAAGGTCGACTACGTCCGCGAGCTGGCCGCCAACGTCGTACGCTCCCCGCACGGCCAGGCCGTCGCCTACCCGGTGGTGGAGTCGCAGCAGGTCAACGGCGTCTGCGACACGGTCATAGCCCCCGCGCCCGACCTCGACGAGGACCTGGCGCTGCACGCCGAGCAGATGGCGCTGACCATCGCCAAGGAGCTGGGCGTCGTCGGGCACCTCGCCGTCGAGCTGTTCCAGACCCGCGACGGCCGCGTTCTCGTCAACGAGCTGGCGATGCGCCCGCACAACTCCGGCCACTGGAGCATGGACGGCGCGATCACCTCGCAGTTCGCCAACCACGTCCGCGCGGTCCTGGACCTGCCGCTGGGCGACCCGCGCCCGCGCGCCAAGTGGACCGTGATGGTCAACGTCCTGGGTGGTGACTACCCGGACATGTACTCCGCCTACTTGCACTGCATGGCCCGCGACCCCAAGCTCAAGATCCACATGTATGGCAAGGACGTGAAGCCCGGCCGCAAGGTCGGACACGTCAACACCTACGGCGACGACCTGGACGACGTGCTGGAGCGCGCCCGTCACGCAGCCGGCTACCTGAGAGGCACCATCACCGAATGAGCCCCGTTGTTGGCATCGTCATGGGGTCGGACTCCGACTGGCCCGTCATGGAAGCCGCCGCCAAGGCCCTGGACGAGTTCGAGATCGCCTACGAGGTCGACGTCGTCTCCGCGCACCGCATGCCCCGCGAGATGGTCACGTACGGCGAGCAGGCCGCCGACCGCGGCCTGAAGGTGATCATCGCGGGTGCGGGCGGCGCCGCCCACCTGCCCGGCATGCTCGCCTCCGTCACCCCGCTGCCGGTCATCGGCGTGCCCGTGCCGCTGAAGCACCTGGACGGCATGGACTCCCTGCTGTCCATCGTGCAGATGCCGGCCGGTGTCCCGGTCGCCACGGTCTCCGTCGCCGGTGCCCGCAACGCCGGTCTCCTCGCGGCCCGCATCCTCGCCGCGCACGACGAGGACCTGCTGCACCGGATGCGCGACTTCCAGCAGGACCTGAACGACCAGGCCACCGAGAAGGGCAAACGGCTGCGCGCCAAGGTCGAGGGCGCGGGCAGCGGCTTCGGCTTCGGGAAGTGACCGCCGTGGCCGCCCTGGACGAAGCACGCGCGCTGCTGCGCGAGTTCCCCGTGGTCGACGGGCACAACGACCTGCCCTGGGCGCTGCGCGAGCAGGCCGGGTACGACCTGGACGCCCTGGACATCGCCGGTGACCGGCACGAGCAGCTGCACACCGACCTGCCGCGGCTGCGCGCGGGCGGGGTCGGCGCCCAGTACTGGTCGGTGTACGTGCCCTGCGAGCAGCCGGATGCGGTCGCGGCGACGCTGGAGCAGATCGACTGCGTCCGGCAGCTGCTCGCCCGCTACCCGGCGGAGCTGGCGCCCGCGATGACCGCCGCCGACATGGAGGAGGCGCGCCGGGAGGGCCGTATCGCCTCGCTCATGGGCGCCGAGGGCGGCCACTCGATCGCCAACTCGCTGGGCACGCTGCGCGGCCTGCACGCGCTCGGCGTGCGGTACATGACGCTCACCCACAACGACAACGTGGACTGGGCGGACTCCGCGACCGACGAGCCGCGCGTGGGCGGCCTGTCCGCCTTCGGCCGCGAGGTCGTGGCGGAGATGAACCGCCTGGGCATGCTCGTCGACCTCTCCCATGTGGCGGCGACGACGATGCGGGACGCGCTGGACGCCACCTCGGCGCCGGTGATCTTCTCGCACTCCTCCTCCCGCGCGGTCTGCGACCACCCCCGCAACATCCCCGACGACGTCCTGGAACGCCTGCCCGCCAACGGCGGCGTGGCGATGGTGACGTTCGTGCCCAAGTTCGTGCTCCAGGCGGCCGTCGACTGGACGGCCGCGGCCGGCGAGAACCTGCGCGCCCACGGTCTGAACTCCCTGGACACCAGCCCCGAGGCGATGAAGATCCACCGGGCCTTCGAGGAGCGCAACCCGCGCCCGGTCGCCACGGTGTCCACCGTCGCCGACCACCTGGACCACATGCGCGAGGTCGCCGGCATCGACCACCTGGGCATCGGCGGCGACTACGACGGCACCGCGTTCACCCCGGACGGCCTGAACGACGTCTCCGGCTACCCGAACCTGGTCGCCGAGCTGCTGGACCGCGGCTGGTCCAAGGCCGACCTGGCCAAGCTGACCTGGCAGAACGCGGTACGCGTGCTGGGCGCGGCGGAGGACGTCGCCCGGGACCTCCAGGCCACCCGCGCCCCGTCCCTCGCCACGATCGAGTCGCTGGACGGCGCGCACGGCGGCAACTGACCGGAGTACCCCCGAACGCCCCACTCGCCAGGAAGGTTGCCTCCGCTCCGTGCGACCGTGTCGGTACGCCGGCCACAGCCCCCGCCGTAGCTCACGACCGACGTAGCCCACGACGACGCACGGAGCCCGCCATGGCCGACCTCCAGGACGACATGCCCACCATGACCGAGGTCGGCCAGGACGACGTCCTGCCGGACGAGCCCTTCGTGCGGGAGCCGTCCGGCGAGCTGCTGGAGCGGGCGCACGGCCTGCTCGCCGGCCACCCGGTCGCCGACGGCCACAGCGGTCTGCCGTGGGTCCTGCGCGAGGTGGGCGAGGCCGGCGTCGGCACGGACGTGCCCCGGCTGCGCGAGGGGCACGTCGGCGCGCTGTTCTGGTCGCTGCACCTGCCCGAGGCGCCGAGCGGCGGGCGTGCGCTGACGGCGACCCTGGAGCAGCTGGACCTGGTGCGCACGGCCGTCGAGGCCCACCCGGAGGGGCTGCGGCTGGTGCGCACCGCCGGGGAGATCATCGACGCCCGCAACTGCGGCCGGATCGCCGTCGTGCCGGGCCCCGCGCACGGCGCCGCGCTGGACGACTCCCTGGCCGTCCTGCGCATGCTGCGCGCCCTCGGGCTGCGCGTGCTCACCCTCGCGGGCACCGCCTGGGCGGGCGAGTCGGGGCTGACCCGGTTCGGCGAGGAGGTCGTGCGCGAGATGAACCGGCTCGGGGTGCTCGCCGACGTCTCCGGCGCCTCCCCGGCCACCGTCGGGCAGGCCGTCGCCCTGTCCAGGACACCGGTGCTGTGCAGCCGCTCGGCCGCCGGCGCCCTGCGCCCGCACGCGGCCAACCTGCCCGACGACCTGCTCGCCGCCCTGGGCGAGGCGAAAGGGCTGTGCATGGTGCCGCTGACCGCCGAGCAGACCGGCCCCACCGTCGCGGACGTCGCCGACCACCTCGACCACGTCCGCGACGTGGCCGGCCCCGAGTGCGTCGGCCTGTCCGGCACCTACGACTCCGGGGCCGCGCACCCACGTGACCTCGCCGACGCCTCCCGCTACCCCCGTCTGATCGCCGAGCTGCTCCGGCGCGGCTGGTCCGAGACCGAGCTGGCCCTGCTGACCTGGGGCAACGCGCAGCGGGTGCTGCGCAGCGCGGACTCCACGGCCCGGGCCGCGCAGCACCGGCCGAAGGCGTCGCACGCGAGGATCACCGAGCTGGACGCCCCTGGAGCGCCACGCCCCTAGAGCGTCACGAGCGCTCGATCCGGCACAGGCAGAACGGATGCCCGGCCGGGTCGGCGTACACCTGGAAGTCCTTCGTGTCGCGGTCCTCCAGGTCCAGCGGGCGGGCGCCGAGCGCCAGCACCCGCTCGTGCGCCGCGTCGATGTCCGCCCAGGTCGAGCCCGCGTCGAAGTCGAGGTGGAGCTGCTGGCCGTTGTGGTCGGCGCGCGGCCACTCCGGCGGGGTGTGTCCCTCGGCCCGCTGGAAGGCGAGCCGTGGCCCGTCCGGCACCTGGAGGACGACCCAGTCGTCGTCCTCCGGCTGCGGAGTCCCGCCGGCCACCGCCGCGTAGAAGGCGGCCAGCGCGTGCGGATCGGGGCAGTCGAGCACGACGTTACGGAAACGGGCCACGGACGCCATGGTGTCCTCCTCCGGGACGGGTCAGCAGGCGCAGAGGCAGAACGGGTGCCCCGCCGGGTCGGCGTAGACACGGAAGGTCCGCTCGCGGTCCTGCGCGTCCAGCGGCTTGGCGCCCAGCTCCAGCACGCCCTTCTCCGCCGCGTCCAGGTCCTCCACCACCAGGTCCAGATGGAACTGCTGCGAACGGTCCGCCGCGGGCCACTCCGGCGGCACGAACCCCGGCGCCCGCTGGAAGGCCAGCGCCGTCCCGCCGGGCACCTTCAGGTCCACCCACTCGTCGTCGCCTTCCACCGTGCCGCCCACCACATCGGCGTAGAAACCGGCCAGCGCGCGGGGGTCGGGACAGTCCAGGACCACGACACCGAGCTTGGCGAGAGCCATGACTACCTCCTCGTAGCGTTACCTGTGGAGACGGGTAACCGGTAACGGTTACTGCATGCTCCCGCATTGGGGGTAACGTCGCAAGCATGAGCGAGAGATCGGCTGCTCCCGGCGGCCTGGCCCTGATCGAGTCCCTGGTCAACACCCTGGACATCGAGTCGGGCACGGACCGGCTGGACACGCCGGAGGGCCGCGCTCGCCTCGGCGTCACGGACGAGGGGCTGGCCGACGCCCGGGAGCTGCGCGAGTCGCTGCGGGCCGCGCTGCTCGCGCACGCCGGGCATCCGCCGCACCGCGCGGTGACCCCGCTGGGCACCCTGCTGGCGCGGGCCCCGCTGCACGTCGCCGTCGACGACCGCGACGGCTCGGCCCGACTCGCCCCGGCCGACGCGGACCCGCTGCTGTCCCGGGTCGCCGCCGCCGTCGCCGAGGCGCTCGTCGCGGGCACCTGGACCCGGCTCAAGGCGTGCGAGGCCGACACCTGCCACTGGGCGTACTACGACCGCAGCCCCGCCGGGCGCGGGCGCTGGTGCTCGATGCAGGTGTGCGGGGCCCGCGCGAAGATGCGCCGGTACCGGGCGAAGGGTGCGTGAGCCACGACGGCTTGGTGCACAATGCGGACAGACGCCGGTTCGGCCGACTGAGCCTCGGCCGAACCGGCGTCGCCATACGGGGCGCTACGCCCTGGAGCGCGCCTACGCCTTGGAGCGCGTCTACGCCTTGGGGCGGCCCATCGCGCGGTAGGTCCAGCCCGCCCGGCGCCACAGCTCCGGGTCGAGGGTGTTGCGGCCGTCGAGGATCACCCGGGCCGCCGCCGCCTCGCCGAGCGCGGCCGGGTCCAGCTCGCGGAACTCCCGCCACTCGGTCAGGTGCAGCACGATGTCGGCCCCCCGGGCGGCCCCCAGCGCGGAGTCGGCGTAGCCAAGGGTCGGGAAGACCTTGCGGGCGTTGTCCATGCCCTTCGGGTCGTACACCGTCACCTGGCCGCCCTGGAGGTGGATCTGGCCGGCCACGTTCAGCGCGGGCGAGTCACGCACGTCGTCCGAGTCCGGCTTGAAGGTGGCACCGAGCACCGCGACCCGCTTGCCGAGGAAGGAGCCGCCGCCGAGTGCCTCCCGGGTCATCTCGACCATCTGCCCGCGCCGGCGCATGTTGATGGAGTCGATCTCGCGCAGGAAGGTCAGCGCCTGGTCGGCGCCCAGCTCGCCCGCGCGGGCCATGAACGCCCGGATGTCCTTGGGCAGGCAGCCGCCGCCGAAGCCGATGCCGGCGCGCAGGAACTTGCGGCCGATCCGGTCGTCGTGGCCGATGGCCTCCGCGAGCTGGGCCACGTCACCGCCGGCGGCCTCGCACACCTCCGCCATCGCGTTGATGAAGGAGATCTTGGTCGCGAGGAAGGAGTTCGCGGCCGTCTTCACCAGCTCCGCGGTCGGGAAGTCGGTGACGACGAACGGGGTGCCCTCGCCGACCGGGCCGGCGTACACGTCGCGCAGCAGCTTCTCGGCGCGCTCGCTGCGCACACCGACGACGATCCGGTCCGGGTGCAGGGTGTCCTGCACGGCGAAGCCCTCGCGCAGGAACTCCGGGTTCCAGGCCAGCTCGGCGTCGCCGCCCGCCGGGGCGTGCTCGGCGAGGTAGGCGGCCAGCCGGTCGGCGGAACCCACCGGCACGGTCGACTTGCCGACGACCAGGGCCGGGCCGTGCAGATGCGGGGCGAGCGAGGCGATGGCGGAGTCGACGTACGACATGTCGCAGGCGTACTCGCCGTGCTTCTGCGGAGTGTTCACGCACACGAAGTGGACATCGCCGAACGCGCCGACCTCCGCCCAGTCCGTGGTGAACCGCAGCCGCCCGGTGGATCCCTCGATCCCGGCCACATGCCGGCGCAGCAGCTCTTCGAGTCCCGGCTCGTACATCGGGGTCTCGCCGCGCTCCAGCATGGCGATCTTCTCCGGTACGACGTCCAGCCCCAGCACCTCGAAGCCCAGCTCGGCCATGGCCGCGGCGTGTGTGGCGCCGAGGTAGCCGGTGCCGATCACGGTGATCTTCAGGCTCATGAGGTGCGCTCCAGCTCCGGTCCGTCGGTCCTGCTCGGTCATGCGGTGCCTGAGCATAGTCGGGCCGCTCAGCGGGCAGGTTTCCCGCTGTCACCAAGCTCACGTAGGCGTGTTCACGCGGGACCTCTAAAATTCAGTTACTTAACGGTAATTAGCGTCAGTATCACTGCGTCTTTGGAGCGTGAGAGACCGTGGCCGGATCGGCTGACTTCGACCTGTACCGCCCGTCCGAGGAGCACGACATGCTCCGGGACGCCGTTCGTTCCCTGGTCGAGGCGAAGATCGCGCCGTACGCCGCGGCGGTGGACGAGGAGGCCCGCTTCCCGCAGGAGGCCCTCGACGCCCTCGTCGCAGGCGACCTGCACGCCGTGCACGTCCCCGAGGAGTACGGCGGCGCCGGCGCCGACGCGCTCGCCACGGTCATCGTGATCGAGGAGGTGGCCCGCGCCTGCGTCTCCTCCTCCCTCATCCCCGCGGTGAACAAGCTCGGCTCCCTCCCGGTGATCCTCTCCGGCGGTGCGGAGCTGAAGAAGAAGTACCTGACCCCGCTCGCCAAGGGCGACGCGATGTTCTCGTACTGCCTCTCCGAGCCGGAGGCGGGCTCCGACGCGGCCGGCATGAAGACCAAGGCGGTCCGCGACGGCGACCACTGGGTCCTCAACGGCGTGAAGCGCTGGATCACCAACGCGGGCGTCTCCGAGTACTACACGGTCATGGCGGTCACGGACCCCTCGAAGCGCTCGAAGGGCATCTCCGCCTTCGTCGTGGAGAAGTCGGACGAGGGCGTCTCCTTCGGCGCCCCGGAGAAGAAGCTCGGCATCAAGGGCTCCCCGACCCGCGAGGTCTACTTCGACAACGTCCGCATCCCCGCCGACCGCATGATCGGCGAGGAGGGCACCGGCTTCATGACGGCCATGAAGACCCTGGACCACACCCGCATCACCATCGCCGCCCAGGCCCTCGGTGTCGCGCAGGGCGCCTTCGACTACGCCAAGGGCTATGTCCAGGAGCGCAAGCAGTTCGGCAAGCCGATCGCGGACTTCCAGGGCATCCAGTTCATGCTCGCCGACATGTCGATGAAGATCTCGGCGGCCCGTGCCCTCACCTACCAGGCCGCCGCCGCCTCCGAGCGCGGCGACGCCGACCTCACCTACCTGGGCGCCGCCGCCAAGTGCTTCGCCTCGGACGTCGCCATGGAGGTCACCACCGACGCCGTCCAGCTCCTCGGCGGCTACGGCTACACCCGCGACTACCCGGTGGAGCGCATGATGCGCGACGCCAAGATCACCCAGATTTATGAGGGTACGAATCAGGTCCAGCGGATCGTCATGGCCCGCAACCTGCCGTAACCCGACATGCGGGACATCGCTCCTCGGCGTAGGACGGAAGCACACGGGACCCGCCCCGGGTCCCGCCGGCCTTCCCAGGAGGAGCCATGACCCAGTCCCAGTCCCGGCCCGGAATGATGCCCGCCCTCACACAGCAGATGCAGGACTGCATCGACGCCTGCATGAACTGCCACAACATGTGCGAGGAGACCATGAGCTCCTGCATGCAGCAGGGCGGCCAGGCGCAGATGCAGATCATGCGCGCGCTCATGGACTGCTCCGAGACGACCCGCCTGTGCGCCGACATGATGATGCGGCGCTCGCCCATGGCCGGCGAGATGTGCGCCGTCTGCGCGCAGGCCTGTGACATGTGCGCCGAGGCGTGTATGTCCATGCCCGACGACCAGCAGATGATGCGCTGCGCCGAGGCGTGTCGCCGCTGCGCGGAGACCTGTCGGGCGATGGCGGGCGCCAGCATGTGAGCCCACCCCGGCACGGCCGAGGGCACCCCGCGGGGTGCCCTCGGACCGGTGCGTGACGACGTCAGTTGCCGGAGACGGTGACCTTCTCGTCGTTGTTCAGCTCGTCCACCAGGGTCTTCACCTTGGCCTTGTCCCAGACGAGGTTGCCGCCCACGGAGCCGGAGATCGGCATGTTCATCGAGGTGCCGTCACCGCCGCTGACGCCCTTCATCGCCCAGAACATCGAGGCCAGGTCCCACAGCGACATGTCCTTGTCGACGATCAGGGAGTCCAGGCCCGCGCCCATGGTCGGGTAGAACTTGAACGGGTTGAGGATCGTCGACGGGGTGGCCACCTGGTGGGCCAGGGCCGCCAGGAACTTCTGCTGGTTCTTGGTGCGCTGGAGGTCGGACGCGGCGAACGCGTGCCGGGTACGGACGAAGGCGAGCGCCTGCTGGCCGTTCAGGGTCTGCTTGCCGGCCTTGAAGTCGGCGCCCGACCACTTGTCCTTGAAGCCCTTGTCGATATTGATCTCGACGCCGCCCACCGCGTCCACGATGCTCGCGAAGCCCTGGAAGCCGATCTCCACGTAGTGGTCGATGCGCAGACCGGTGTTCGCCTCGATCGTGCGGACCAGCAGCGTCGGCCCGTCCTCGGCGTAGGTCGCGTTCAGCTTCGCGTGCCGGCCCCGCGCCGGGTAGGTCTTCCCGGACGTCGAGCCCTGGTACGACGGGACCACCACGTCCGAGTCACGCGGCAGCGAGATCAGCGTGTCGCCGTTGTCGCCGACGTGCAGGATCATCATCGAGTCCGTGCGCTTGCCCTCGGCGCCGCCGGTGTGCAGCTTCTTCTCGTCCTCCTTGGACAGGCCCTCGCGGCTGTCCGAGCCGACGATCAGGTAGTTCGTGCCGTCGCCGCCCTCCGGCCGGTCGATGACCTTCGACAGGTCCACCTCGCGGCGCAGCTTGGAGTCGGCCCAGAAGTAGGTCGCGATCGAGGTGACGACCAGCACGGTCGCCAGCGTGATCGCCGTCCACTTGATCCGGCGCCGCCAGTTCGGCGCGGGACGCGGCGCCCGGGTGGGCGCACCCGCCGTACCGCCCGGGCCCCGGCCGCCGGAGCCGCCGTAGACCTGGCCGGTGTTGTAGCCGCTGTCGTAGTCGTCGTAGCCGGCGCCTTCCTCGTGCCCCTGGCCGTCGACGTACGACGGCTGCCGCGGCACACCGGCACCGTACGGCGGCGCCGCCGGGCCGGGGTCGCCGTACGCCGAGCGCGGTCCGGGCGGTACCGCCGGGCCGCGCTGCACCTGACGCATCACACGGGCACCCTCCGGCTGCGCGCCGGCACTGCCGCGTCCGTAGCGCGGGCCGCGGTTGTCGTCGGACCATCCCTCGGGCCAGTCATTCATGCGCCCCAGTGTGCAGGGCACCGCTACGTGCTCGACAAGGGATGTCGGAAAATCAGGGCGGTGCTGTTGCGAACCCGACACAAATTCCGCGAATGAGGCTTCGGCATAAGGTGGGGTGCATGACAGACCAGGTCACGGACACGGATCCGGCGATGGAACCGGACATCCCGGGCAAGCCCACGTCCGCCTCGCGCACCACCCTCAGCCACATCATGACCCACAACGACACCAACCTGCTGGGGACCGTGCACGGTGGCGTGATCATGAAGCTCGTCGACGACGCGGCGGGCGCCGTGGCCGGCCGGCACTCCGGCGGTCCCGCCGTCACCGCCTCCATGGACGAGATGGTGTTCCTTGAGCCGGTCCGCGTCGGTGACCTGGTTCATGTCAAGGCGCAGGTGAACTGGACCGGCCGGACCTCCATGGAGATCGGTGTCCGGGTCCTCGCCGAGCGCTGGAACGAGTCGAACCCGGCCACCCAGGTGGGCTCGGCCTACCTGGTCTTCGCGGCCGTGGACGCCGACGGCAAGCCGCGCCGGGTGCCGCCGGTGATGCCGGAGACCGACCGCGACCGCCGCCGCTATCAGGAGGCGCAGATCCGCCGCACCCACCGCCTGGCCCGCCGCCGGGCCATCCGGGAACTGCGGGAGCAGCGGGCGGCGGAAGGTTTCGAGGACTGAGAAGACGGCCGTCCGGCCTCAGCACGTCACCTCGTTGCCCCGTACGACGCTCTGCTCCGGCTGAGCCGGGTCGTCGAACCGTACCTTCCGCACGTTCTTGAATTCCGCGCCGGCCGTCACCTTCAGCAGCGGTCCCTGGCCCGGCACGGCCCGCAGCTCGCTGCCCGGCAGGGCCGCGGCCAGGGAGCGGGCGGAGCGGTCCCAGCGGGGGTCGTAGGAGATGACCGTGCGTGCCACGTGGGCGGGGGCGGTCACCGGCCGGCGGGTGGTGGCGAAGCCGGTCGCCGCGAGCGCCGCGTCGACCCGCTTGGCCAGCCCGACCGTGCCGCTGCCGTTCGCCACCTGCACCCGGATCGTGTCCGGGGCCACCTCCACCGGCACCGGGGCCTGCGCCGGGTCACGGCGCGGCTGGTCCACGGCGAGCGGCTTGTCGTCCCGCAGCGCCCGGAACAGCCGGTCCGCCCTGGCCGGGTCCCACTTCAGGGTCGAGCCGATGCCCTTGAGCTGGTAGTCCATCTGTCCGACGGGGACGGTGGTGAACTCCGACGAGGACGGCGAGAAGTTCCGCATCGCGCGGCCGAGGTCGAGCAGCTCGTCGGTGCCGAAGCCCGCGTCGGCGCGGACCGAGCCCAGCACCGCCCGGGTCACGTCCCGGAACCGCATCGGGTTCAGCAGCACCCCGGAGGAGGTCGCCTTCTCCAGCAGCGCGGCCAGGAACCGCTGCTGCCGCTTCATCCGGCCCAGGTCGCTGGCCCCGTCGACGTGCCGGGCCCGTACGTACTGGAGCGCCTGCCCGCCCCGGAGGGTGTACGTGCCGGGCGCGAGGTCGAGCCCGGTGTACCCGTCCTTCAGCGGCGTCGGCGTGCACACCCTGACCCCGCCGAGCACGTCCACGGTCTTCATGAAGCTGGTGAAGTCGACCTCCAGATAGTGGTCGATCTTCACATGGGTCATGTTCTCGACCGTGCGGATGGTCAGCTGGGGCCCGCCCTCGGCGTAGGCCGCGTTGAGCTTGACCGGGTGCGGGCCGTGCCGCTGCCCGGTGTTCTGGTCGACGTGCGCGGGCATCTCGGCGTAGGAGTCGCGCGGCAGGCTCACCACGGTGGCCCGCTCCCGGTCCTCCGCGATGTGCACGATCATCATGGTGTCGGTGCAGTGACAGGGCTCCCCGCCCAGCCGGTAGGCGCGCCGGTCCTGCTCGCTGAGCTTGTCGCGGCCGTCGGTGCCGACCAGCAGGACGTTCATGCCGTGCCCGGCCCGGGGCCGGTTCTTCATGTCCTTGAAGGCGTCGATCCGGGCGATGCCCGCGTCCAGGCTGGCGACCACCGCGTGCCCGATCCCGGCCGAGGCGAGCACCACGACCGACAGCGTGGTGACCGCCCGCATGGCCCAGCGGGGCCGCCGGGGCGGCCGGACGGGCCGCACATGCCGCTCGGGCGGGCGCGGCACACGGCGGGGCGGCTGCGGGCGGCGCTGCGGACGCGCCGGGGACCGGGGCGGGCTGGGCAAGGGGGACACCTCCGGACGAGGCCGTACGTGGGATCCGTGAGCACAGTAGGCCGATACGATCTCCAGCCCGCGCCGCAGGCCCGGCGGCGCGCATCCGTATCCCCCGTTCGCGGTAACGTGAGGCCCCTATGAACGCCAAGCCCGACGTGCGGCTCCCCGCAGTGTCCGTGATCATGCCCGTCCTCAACGAGGAGCGGCATCTGCGCGGGGCCGTCCAAGCGATCCTCGCGCAGGAGTACGCCGGCGAGATGGAGGTCGTGATCGCCCTCGGTCCGTCCACGGACCGCACGGACGAGATCGCCGCCGAGCTGGTCGCCGAAGACCCGCGCGTGCACACCGTCCCCAACCCCACGGGCCGCACCCCGGCCGCGCTGAACGCGGCGATCAAGGCGTCCCGGCATCCGATCGTGGTCCGCGTCGACGGCCACGGCATGCTCTCGCCGAACTACATCGCGACCGCCGTGCGGCTCCTGGAGGAGACCGGCGCGCAGAACGTCGGCGGCATCATGCACGCCGAGGGCGAGAACGACTGGGAGCACGCGGTGGCCGCCGCGATGACCTCGAAGATCGGTGTCGGCAACGCGGCCTTCCACACCGGCGGCCAGGCCGGCCCCGCCGAGACGGTCTACCTCGGCGTCTTCCGCCGCGAGGCGCTGGAGCAGCAGGGCGGCTACAACGAGGAGTTCATCCGCGCCCAGGACTGGGAGCTGAACTTCCGCATCCGTGAGGCGGGCGGGCTCATCTGGTTCTCGCCCGAGCTGAAGGTGTCGTACCGGCCGCGGCCGTCGGTGCGGGCGCTGGCCAAGCAGTACAAGGACTACGGCCGCTGGCGGCACGTCGTCGCCCGCTACCACTCCGGCTCGATCAACCTGCGCTACCTGGCCCCGCCGACGGCGGTGTGCGCGATAGCCGCGGGCCTGGTCGTCGGCGCGGCGCTGACCCCGTGGGGCCTCGTGATCCCCGGCGGCTACCTGGCCGCGATCGTCGCGGGCTCCCTCCCGGCCGGCAAGGGGCTGTCGCTGAAGGCCCGGCTCCAGATCCCGGTGGCCCTCGCCACCATGCACATGTCGTGGGGCTGGGGCTTCCTGACCAGCCCGAAGTCCCTGGCGAAGAAGGTCATCGCCTCCCGGCGGCCGGCGGTCCTGGACGCCGCCGCCTGACGGACACACACGAAGGGGCCCCTCCTGTCCGAGGAGGGGCCCCTTCGTGTGTCCGGTCCGCTTCGTGTGTCCGGTCCGTCAGTGCCACTGGTAGGGCTTGTACACGTCCATGCAGTCGCCCTTGTCCGAGGCGTTGACGGCGTCGGCGCCCTCGGGCAGGTCGCCCGCCTTCGGCTCGGACTGCCGGGGATAGCTGCTGCCCGAGCGCCAGTCCGCGCCGACGACGACGGTGACCCCCGACACGTCGGTCGACTTCTGCACCGAACTCATCGGGATGCCCAGCGCCTTGGCCACCGCCTGGGCGTCACCCTCCAGGTCCGCGCTCGGATACCGCACGACCGTCTTGTCCTCGGCCAGGCTCCCCGAGGCGTCGGCCTGCGCCCGCGCGTAGCCCTTCCCCACGAGTACCTGGCCGATCGCCGACGCCCGCTGCTGCACCGCGGCCTCGGTGTCGGTCCGGGTGGCGTTCTGCACCAGCACCCCGAGCCGGCTCGCGTCGAGCGAGGGCGTCTTGGTCGGCTTGTCCTTGCCCGCGTCCTTCTTCGACCCGGACTTCCCGCCGTTCTTGTCGAACGGCACGTCGTCCTGGAGCATCCGCCACAGCTTGGCGGCCTGGTCCTTGTTCGGTACGACGTGGTTGTCGGGGTTGTTCGGGTCCGGGACGTTGGGCATCGTCACGCTGGTGAGGCGGTCGGTCGGCACCGACTTCATCTCCATGCCCAGGTCGTACAGCTTCTTGACCGTGCCGATCTCCTCGGAGACCTTCAGGGACTTGGTGGCGGCCTCGGCCAGGTCCATCAGGCGGCCCGTGTCGGTGAACACGTTCTGCTGCTTCAGCGTGCGGACCATCGAGTTCAGGTACATGTGCTGGGCGCGGGCCCGCATCAGGTCGCTGCCCCAGGCGTGCCGGGTGCGCAGCCACTGCAAGGCCTGCTCGCCCTTCACCTTGTGCGGTCCCTCCGTCAGCTTCAGGCCGGAGCCGCCGCGCTGACTGGGTGTCGAGTGGTCCCAGACGTTCTGCTTCACACACACCTCGACACCCCCGATCGCGTCCGCCATCCGCACCACGCCCGCGAAGTCGATCGTCATCCAGTGGTCGATGTAGACCCCGGTGAGGTCCTCCCAGGTGAGCAGGGTGCAGCCGGCCCCTCCCCGGGCCAGGGTGACGTTGATGATGTCGTCCGTCGGCGGATAGACCTTGCCGGTCTCGGGGTCCTTGCACTCGGGGATGTGTACCCGGGTGTCCCGCGGGATGCTGACCATGGCGGCGCTCTTGCGGTCCGCCGAGAGGTGGATGAGCATCTGCACGTCCCCGAGCGGCGGGTCGCCGACGTGGTCCCTGCTGCCGCCGAGCTTCAGGTTCTCCTTGGAGTTCCGGCTGTCGGAGCCGATCAGCAGGATGTTCAGCGGGGTCTGGCCGGCCGCGTTCGGCCGGGTCCTGTGCGCCTTGGAGTCGTCGCCGTTGGCCCGCTTGCCCTTCTGGATGTTGCTGTTGAGATGCTGGTAGTAGAGATATCCGGCACCAGCGGTGCCGAGTATCACCACCGCCAGCACGGTCGCCGACCAGCGCAGCGCGCGCCGTCTGCGCCGCCTCCGGTCGGTCGTCGGACCACCCGTCCGCCGTCCGCCGCCACGCCGGCCGCCGTGCCCGCCACCGCGCCGGCCGGAACGCGCCGGCGCGTCCGAGGTCTTCGACGCGAGCGACATCGTGTCCTCGACCGCCGGAGCCTCCCCGCGCACCTCGCTCTGCGCCAAACTCCCTGCCCTCCCCACCCTTGCGCCAAGCAACGGGCCCGTCCCGCGACCGGTTAGACGCACGACGGGCCCATTGGGTTACCTACGAGGCGCACTTCACCTTGTCCGCCGTGGACTTGTCGACGTCCGGCGCCTTCGTCGGCGTCGTGAGGGAGACCCCCGCTCCCTTGAAGTCCTTGCCCAGGGTCAGCGTCATCGCCGGCAGCCCCTGGGAGTTGGTCACGCTCTCGCCCGGTTTCAGCGCGGCCCCGGACAGGCCCATGATCTCGGCCAGCCGGCGGGCCTGGGCCGCCTGGTCCGGCGCGTACTCCAGCGTGGTCCTGCTCAGTCCGGCGGGCGCGTTGCCGGCGTTCTCCGACTTGGTCACGCCCTCGTCGTTCTGGAGCCAGTTGAGCACCGCCTGGGCGCTGCCGGCCTGGGCCCCGCCGTTGAGGATGCGCACCCGCACCTCGGAGGCGGGCGCCTTGGTGCCCTTGAGCCGGGCGGCCTGGGCGTCCTTCGCCGCCTTCTGCTTCTTCTTCACCTCGGTGAAGGAGACGTCGTTCCTGATGGCGTCGAAGACCGCCGGCGCCTTCGCCCCATTGAGCACCACGGTGGCGTGGACCTTCTCCGCCGGGTTGTCCACGACCGGCACCGTGGTGAAGGTCAGGTTCTTCGGGTTGAGCTTGCCCAGCTCAAGGCCCAGGTCCTTCAGCTTGCCGATGTTGTCCAGCTTGTCGTCGACGGTCAGCGCCTTGGTGCCCGCCTCCGCCAGCTTCACCATCTTCGTCGGGCTGGTGAGCGTGTCGTTCCCCTTCAGTTTGCGCATCAGCGCGCTGAGGAACTGCTGCTGGAGCCCGATCCGGCTCAGGTCGCCGCCGAAGCCGACGGAGTGCCGGGTGCGCACGAACGCCAGCGCCTGCTCACCGGAGATGTTGTGGGTGCCCTCGGACAGCTTCAGATGCGACTTCGGGTCGTCGATGTCCTTGGCCAGACAGACCTCGACCCCGCCGACGGCCTCGGTCAGCGTCTTGACCGCGTTGAAGTCGGCGACCATGAAGTCGTCCGGCTTGATCCCGGTCAGCTCGGTCACCGTGCGCATGGTGCAGCTCGGCGTACGGTCGTCCTGCCCGAGGCTCGTGTTGAAGCGGACGCCGTCCGAGCCCGGGATGACCTTCTTGGTGCCGTCCTCCTGCTGGGTCGGGCAGTCCGGGACGTCCACGATCAGGTCGCGCGGGATGCTCAGCGCGGTGGCGTTGGAGCGGTCCTTGGAGACGTGCAGCAGGATCGTGGTGTCCGCGTGCCCGACGCTGCCCGAGTCGCCGTAGCCGTCGTTGCCCTTGCCGGTGCGCTTGTCCGTGCCGATCAGCAGGATGTTGATCGCCTCGTCCTTGCGGAAGCCGCCGGTGCTGGCGCCGTCGTCGGACACGGACGTGATGTTGTCGTTCAGGTGCTTGATGTAGAGGTAGCCGGCGGCCGACACGGCGACCAGCACGAAGGCCATGGAACCGCCGGTCCACAGCAGCGCCTTCTTCGCCGTCGACTTCTTCTTCACCGGCCGCCGGGACGCGCGCCTGCCCTGGGGCGCCTCCGGCTCACCGCCCCGGCGCCGGGCCGAGCGGGGCGCCGGCACATCGGTGCCGCGCGCCCGGGGCGTCTGCCGGGTCTGACCGCCGGCCTGCCGCGTACGGTCGCCCGCCGCGCCACCGCCGTCCCGGGGGGACGGTCTGCGCGGTCCGGGAACCGGCGACTGCGCTGCGGAAGGGCTCAGTCGCAGTTCGTATTCGCCGGTGTTCGGATTGAGTACCCACTGGTCTGCGGGGTCGATGTTGTCCGCCCGCCCACGGCCTTGCGCGTCCACGGTTGTCCGAATCCTCCGTCGGGGCCACGCGGCGCCTTCCCCCTCCAAGGCGCTCGGGTCTCGGTGAAACAGTGCACGACCCCAGGACGGACCTCGCGGCCAGGTGCACCGGATCGCTCACACTATCCGCCCAGTTCAGCGTCGAGCGACGCCGGTGACAAATTCGACGTGCCTACAACCGGGCAATCCCCCTCATTTTCTGAAAGGATTTTCTGAACGGCAGTTCTCCGGCCCGGTGCGCGGCTCACTCACAGGTCTGTTCGGCGGCGGTGTTCCCCCGGAACGTCGGGGCGGGCGAGGGGTCGTCCGCCCCGCTGGGCCCTGTGTCCTCCCCCGGAACCTTCTGTGAATTCTCCTGGGTCACCACCACCGGCTGATCGGCCCGCAGCCGCGCGAACAGCTTCTCGGCCTCCGGCTCCACGAGTTGATCACGGTTGGCGTCGTAGACATACGACTCCCTCGGCACCGTCAGGAACTGCACGTGGTCGATGGGGATCTCGCGCAGCCCGCGCACCAACTGGTACAAACCATGCAGACTCGCCAGTTCCGGGTCGGTGGTCAGCGAGGAGGTCGCCGCGTCCAGCACCGGATACAGCTTCACCGGGTTCAGCAGGACGTCATTGCTCTGCACCTTGTTGACGAGCGCGCCGAGGAACCGCTGCTGCCGCTCCATCCGTTCGGTGTCGCTGCCGTTCCCGAGCGACTTGCGGGCCCGCACGAACCCGAGCGCCTGCTCCCCGTCGAGCGTGACCTTCCCCGCGGGCAGCTTCAGCTTCGCCGCCTTGTCGTCCACGGGCTCCTTCAGGCACACCTCCACGCCGTCGACGGCGTCCACCATCTCCTTGAACCCGCTGAAGTCCAGGACCATGTGGTGGTCGATGCGGATACCGGTCAGCTTCTCGACGGTCCGGATCGTGCACGCCGAACCGCCCACCTGGAAGGCGTGGTTGAACATCGCGAACACCGGGTCGCCGCGTCTGCCGTCCTTCTGGCCGCAGCTCGGGATGTCCACCATCAGGTCCCGGGGCAGCGAGACGGCGGTGGCGCTGTGCCGGTCGGCGGCCAGGTGCAGCAGGATCGTCGTGTCCGACCGCTCGGTGCCGACGTCCTTCCCGTACTTGCCGTTGCCGTCCCCGGCGCGTGTGTCCGAGCCGATCAGCAGGATGTTCTGCGCGTCCCGCACCAGCGCGGTGGGCCGCTCCCGCTCGAACCGCGCCAGCTCGGCGGCGGCGGCCTCGTCGGCGGTGATGTTGGCAGTGAGCCGGGCGTAGACGGCCCACCCGCCACCGGCGGCCGCGACGAGGAGTACGGCCGCCCCCAGCGCGGAGTTCCGCCCCCACCGCCGCCGCCGGCGCCGTATCAGCCCGTCCCCGGTCGCGGAGGCTCCCGCTCCGGGACCGGGACCGACGGGCTTGCCTGCGGTGTCGGTCACGGTGGGGCCATCCCCTCATGGCGTACGAGCGTCGTGTCCTGCACTTACGACGATGGCGGGGAGGGGGCGGGGCAGCGCCCTTTGCTGCTCCGTCCGGGTGACGGCGGCCGCCCGGAAGCCGGCCTATCGCCGCACCGCGGTCACCCTCTCGCTCTCCACCCGCTTGGCGAGCGCCTCCTCGTCCAACCGCTCCAGATTCCGGCACAGCACCACGGACCCCCCGACGGCCAACGGGGAGAACAGTCCCGCACTCAGCCCCTCCCAGGTGTCGTACGCCAGCCCCGACAGCAACCGGGACCCAGGCCCCGTGAGCCCCAGCGCCCCCGCTTCGGAAGCGGCCCGCTCGACGACTTCGGCCCCGCTGAACTCCCGCCCGGCGACGATGAGCGCCGGGTCCTCCGGGTCCACCGGCGCGAACGGGACGAACCGGTCGCCCTGCCCCGGGACTTCCACGGCGTAGTCGATGAACCCGGCCGGGGTCTGCGGGAAGCGTCCGCCCAACGGCCGCAGCGCCAGCGCCACTCGCTCACCGGCGCAGGCCCGCGCGGCGTCGAGCGTGTCCGGCCCGCTCACGACGACGTCGGCCGCCGCCGGATTCCCGGCGACGTCCGCGAGCGCACCCACCGAGGAACAGGCCAGTAGCCACACCGCCGTCTGCCAGTGCGCGGGCAGCAGCAGCGCGACCCGGTCGCCGGGCCCGGCGGAGAGGTCGCCCTGGAGGAGGTTGGCGGTCTTGGCCACCCAGTTGGCGAAGGTGGCCACGGACAGTTCGACGCGTTCGCCCGTGGCGTCGTCGTAGAAGGTCACCAGCGGGCGGCCGGGGTCCGCGGCGAGCGCGGAAGTCAGCAGGTCGGCAGGGGTGCGATCGGTGGCGTTCACCCGGGACAGGGTACGCGCGGGCGGGCCCGCGCGGCGGGCGGTGGGGCCACCGGTTCGGCGGAACGTTTCCCGACAGGCCGTCAGTTCATGATGGACAGATGTGTATGACTATGTCCAAGATCATGCACATGCGCGGACTCCTCACTTCTTGTCCTGGCGTCTCCCCGCTCGCCGCCTTTTCGATCGGCCTCACCCTCGCCACCGCCTTCGCACTCGCCCCGGCCCCGGCCGCGACCGCCGCGACCGTTCCGGTCCAGGCCGCGGTCCCGGGCAGCACCCGCTCGCTGCCGCTCGTCCCGCTCTCCGGGCAGCGCGTCCTCGGCGGGGCCCCGGAACAGGGGCTGTACCGCACCGGCCTCGACCGGTTCTCGCTGGTCGGCGTGGTCTGGGACCACCCGGACACCGAGCTGCGCGGCCGGGTACAGGTGCGCACCCGGTCCGCCGCGACGGGGGAGTGGTCGGGCTGGCAGGACGTGGAGACGCACAACGCCGACCACGGCGCCGACCCGGGCACGGCAGAAGGCTCCTCCCGGCGGGTGCGCGGGGCGACGGCGCCGCTGTGGGTGGGGGACTCGGACGGTGTCGACCTGCGGGTGCGGGCGGAGGGCGCGCGGAGCGGGGGCGGCACGGGGCCCGCTTCCGGGAAGCGGGCCGGCCGGCCGGGGGCGCGGCTGCCGTCGGGGCTGCGGCTGGAGCTGGTCGATCCCGGGGACGGGAACCCGCCGGCCGGCGACCCACCCCGTACCGCCCTCGACACGGAGGCCGCGTTGGCCGCCTCGGCCGCCAACGCGGACATCACCGACTTCGGCGCCACCGCGATCCCGGAACTGGGCCAGTGGGCCACCGAGCAGGAGCTGACCCGCCTCCAGGGCCCGGGGCGGGGGAAGCCGTACATCGGGGCGCGCCCGCGGATCGTCACGCGCCGGGGCTGGGGCGCGGACGAGTCACTGCGCGAGCGCGGGTTCGTCTACACGAAGAAGATCAAGGCGGCCTTCGTCCACCACACGGCCTCGGGCAACGCATACACCTGCGCCCAGGCCCCGTCCGTCATCCGCAGTATCTACCGCTACCACGTGAAGAGCATGGGCTGGCGGGACATCGGCTACAACTTCCTCGTCGACAAGTGCGGAACCCTCTACGAGGGCCGGGCCGGGGGTGTTGCCAAGGCGGTGCTCGGCGCGCACACCCTCGGGTTCAACACCGACAGCATGGGCGTCGCCGCGATCGGCACGTACAGCGCGACCCAGCCGTCGAGCGCCGCGGTGAAGGCCATCGCCCGGCTCACCGCGTGGAAGCTCGGGCTCTACGCGGTCGATCCGAGCGGAAAGACATACCTCACGTCGGGCGGTGGCAATCTCTACCCCAAGGGGAAGAACGTACGACTGAACGTGATCTCCGGCCACCGGGACGGGTTCGCCACCGAGTGCCCCGGCAAGCGGCTCTACGCCAAGCTCGGCACGACCCGCTCCAGCGCGGCGAGCTACCAGGGGCGCTGAGGCCGGGGGCGCTGAGACGGGGGCGCTGAGGACGGGGGTGCTGAGGACGGGGCGCGCGTACGTCGCCGTCGGGGGACGGGTGAGGGGGCTCGGGGGGCCGGGGGCGGGGGCGGTCGGGGGAAACCGCACGCCGATCTCGCGGGACACCGCGCGGCCATCGAAGGCGTCGTCGCACGGTCTGCATACACTGACCGGCCGAAACGAGTGTGATGAGTAGTTCGGCCGGTCCCGGCAGGAAGCAGAGACGACAGGTGACAGAAGCGATCCTCCTGGTCGGCGGCAAAGGCACCCGGCTGCGACCGCTCACGGTGCACACACCCAAGCCGATGGTCCCGGCCGCCGGGGTGCCGTTCCTCACCCACCAGCTGGCGCGGGCGCGGGCGGCGGGTGTCGAGCACATCGTCCTCGCCACCAGCTATCTGGCCGAGGTCTTCGAGCCGTACTTCGGGGACGGCTCCGCGCTGGGCCTGCACATCGAGTACGTCACGGAGGAGGAGCCGCTCGGCACGGGCGGAGCCATCCGCAACGTCGCCGCCCGTCTGCACTCCGGCCCCGACGACCCGGTGCTGATCTTCAACGGCGACATCCTGACCGGGCTGGACATCAGGGCCCTGGTGGGCACCCACGAGTCGACGGGCGCCGATGTCTCGCTCCACCTCACGCAGGTGACGGACCCGCGTGCCTACGGTCTCGTGCCCACGGACGAGACCGGCCGCGTCCTGGCCTTCCTGGAGAAGCCGCAGACGCCGGAGGAGATCGTCACCGACCAGATCAACGCGGGGGCGTACGTCTTCCGCCGCTCGGTCATCGACACGATCCCGGCGGGCCGCCCGGTGTCCGTGGAACGCGAAACCTTCCCCGGCCTCCTGGCGGCCGGCGCCCATCTTCAGGGCATGGTCGACTCCACCTACTGGCTGGACCTCGGCACCCCGGCCGCCTTCGTGCGCGGCTCGGCCGACCTGGTCCTGGGCCGGGCCCCGTCCCCGGCGGTCCCCGGCCGCTGCGGCGACCGGCTCGTGCTGCCGACGGCCACGGTGGCGCCCGACGCCAAGCTGACGGGCGGCACGGTGGTGGGCGAGGGCGCGTTCGTGGCGAAGGGCGCGCGGATCTTCGGCTCCACGATCTTGCCGGGCGCCGTCATCGAGCCGGGCGCCGTCATCACCGACTCCCTCATCGGCACCCGCGCCCGCGTCGGCGAACGCTCCGTCCTCACCGGCACGGTCATCGGCGACGGCGCGATCGTGGGCGCCGACAACGAACTCCGCGAGGGCGTACGGGTGTGGTGCGACGCCCGCATCCCAGCGGGGGCACTGCGCTTCTCGTCAGACCAGTAGCAGGGCGCGCCGCCCCAGGGCCCCGGCGGTCAGGGGTCCCACGGTCGGATGCCGTCCGCGGCCCGCGGTGGGTCACCCGCGCAGTTCCCCGCGCCCCTGAGGAACTGCCCCACCGCCGGCTACACAGCGCCACCGGCGCCGGGACCAGCCGGGCCGACGTAGCTGCGGGCAGTCGTGCCGCTGGGGCGGCGCCCACCCGGCAGGGGCCGTCGTACCTGCTTAGCTGCGGGCAGTCGTGCCGCTGGGGCGGCGCCCACCCGGCAGGGGCCGTCGTACCTGCTTAGCTGCGGGCAGTCGTAGTGCCGGCGCGGCGCCCACCCGGCAGCGGCGGTCACACGCGCGTAGCTGCGGGCAGTCGTGCCGCTGGGGCGGCACGGGTGGGCGCAGCGGCACCCGGCCAGCGCCGGTGAGCGTCCCACCCGTAGTTCAGCGGTAGCGCCGTGCACCCGGCCAGCGCCGGTGAGTGGACCCACCCGTCGCCAGCGATAGCAGCCCGCGCCGGTAACGCGGCCCCACGCCCAGCGCAGCGCCCCGCAGCTCACAGCAACCCGATGTCCACCCGCCGCATCTTCGGCGTCCGCCGCGCCGGCACACGCCCGCTCAGCAGGATCAACCGTGCCGCCCGATGCCGCTGCCCGGCATACGGCTCAAGCAGGCGCAGCATCTCCGCGTCGTCGGCGTCCCGATCCCCCGCGAGCGCCCACCCCACGATCCCCGGCAGATGCAGGTCCCCGACCGTCACCGCGTCCGCCGCCCCATGACTGCGCTGCACCACTTCCGCCGACGTCCACGGCCCCACCCCCGGCACGACCTCCAGCCGCGCCCGGGCCTCACCCGCCGGCATCCCCACCGCCTGCTCCAGCCGCGCGGCGACCCGCACGGCCCGCAGAATCGTGGACGCCCGCTTGTCGTCGACCCCGGCCCGATGCCATTCCCAGGACGGGATCAGCGCCCAGGTCCGCGGCGTCGGCATCACCCACATCGGCCGCTCGCCCACCCCCGCGGGGCCCGGCGCCGCCTCCCCGAACCTCCGGACGAGCAGCCGCCACGCCCGGTACGCCTCGTCGGTGGTGACCTTCTGCTCCAGCACGGACGGGATCAACGACTCCAGCACCAGCCCGGTCCGGGTCAGCCGCAGCCCCGGCCGCCGGTGCCGCGCCAGCGCCACCACCCGGTGCCGTGGCACGAACGCCTCGGGATCGTCACCGGCACCGAGCAGTTCCGGCAACTGCTCCAGCAGCCACTGGGCACCGGGCCCCCACGCCTCGCCCCGTACCTCACCGCCGTACGCCCGCACCCGCAGCGTCCCCGGCCCGGCGGGCGTACGGCAGGTCCGCCACACGGACCCGTCCGCCGTGGCCCGGAACGTCGGGTCGGCGGGCCCGCGCCGGAGCGGCCCGAGGGTCAGCCCGAGGTCCAGCGGCCCGTCCGGCACCCACCGCCGTACCCGCGCGGGCGCCGCCGCCTGCCGCGGTATCCCGGCGGCGGCCCCCGGGGGCACGGCGACATGCCCGCCGCGCACGGTCGTACGCGTGGGCCGCGTGGGCCGCTGGGGGAAACGTCCTGCCACGAATGAGTCCTGTGAGTCCTGGGGGTGCCGGTGCCGTGCCGTCTATGAGACTAGGCGTTCGCCGCGCCTACGGGACCGACCCGGAGCGGACCGGACCCCGCGCGGGACTCACCGCACCTCCACGAACGCCCCCGCGTCCCGCTCCGGCCGCGGTCTCGGCTCCTCCGCCGGGTGACCGACCGCCACCGCGCCCATCGGATCCCAGTCCGCCGGCAGCCGAAGGACCTCGCGCACGACGTCCCGGCAGAACATCGTGGACGACACCCACGCCGAGCCCAGCCGCTCCCCGGCCAGCGCGACCAGCAGGTTCTGCACGCCCGCGCCCATCGCGACGACGAACATCTCCCGTTCGGCGCCGTCCCGCCGGGCGTCGCCGTAGGTGTGCGAGCCGTCCATGACGAGGCACGGCACGACCAGGTAGGGCGCGTTGCGCAGCACGTCACCGCGCCGGACCCGCTTCGCGATGGACTCCTCGCTCTTGCCGTCCCGGCGCAGGTCCTCGATCCAGGCGTCCCGCATCGCGTCCAGCAGCCGTACCCGCGACTCCTCCGACTCCAGCAGCACGAACCGCCACGGCGTGGTGTGGTGCGGGGCGGGCGCGGTGACGGCGGCGGCCACCGCGCGCCGGACCGCGCCGGGGTCCACGGGCTCGTCGGTGAAGGCCCGCACGGTGCGGCGCTGGGTCACGGCCTCCCGCACGGCCTCGGAGGTGCCGAGCCGGAACATGTCGTCCCGCGCGGTACGCACCAGGGCCCGGGCCCCCTCACTGTGTTCGTCGGCCACGGCGTGGGGCAGCCCGCGCACCACGGCCACCGGCAGGCCCGCCGCCTTGCCCTTGACCAGGTCACCGGCGGCGGCCAGCTCGTCCGCCGTGGCGACGACGGTCGCGCTGAGCGGGTTGCCGTGCGCGTCCGCGCCCCCGCGCAGGTCGTCCAGCACGCGTACTCCGGCGGCGCCGATCGCGACATCGGTGAGCCCCGTGCGCCAGGGTCGCCCGAACGTGTCACTGACGACGACGCCGACGTCGACGCCGAGGGCGGCGCGCAGGCCGTCGCGGATCGCGCGCGCGGACGTGTCCGGGTCCTCGGGCAGCAGGAGCACGGTCCCGGCGGGGGTGTTGGAGGCGTCGACCCCGGCGGCGGCCATGACCAGGCCCTGCCGGTTCTCCACGATGCGCAGCGGGCCGCGCCGGGCCACGACCCGGACCGTCTCGGCGTCGATCGCGGCCTCCCGGTCGGCCGCCCGCACGACCCGGCCCTCGGCCTTGGAGACGATCTTGGACGTGACGATCAGCACATCCCCGTCGGCCAGTCCCGGCTCGGCCGCGGCGATCAGCTTGGCGAGGTCGTCGCCCGGCTGCACCTCGGGGATGCCGGACAGGGCCCAGACCCGGTACCCGGGCCGCTCGGTCCCGGCGGACGCCGTGTCGCTCACGCCCCCCGCACCTCCTCGGCCAGTGCCAGCGCCTCCCGCGCCATCTGCGCCGCCGCGTCCACGTCAGTCATCATCAGCGGTACGGCCCGGCAGCGGATGCCGTCCGCCTCGACCCGCTCGACCGCGCCCGCGTCCACGGTGTCGACGAGCCAGCCGTCCAGCAGCCCGGAGCCGTAGTGCTCGGCGACCGCGGCGGCCGTGGACTCCACGCCGACCGCGGCCAGCACCTTGTCGGCCATGCCGCGCACGGGCGCGTCCCCGACGATCGGGGACAGGCCGACCACGGGCACGCCGGCCTCGGCGATGGCCTCGCGGATGCCGGGCACGGCGAGGATCGTGCCGATGGACACGACCGGGTTGGACGGCGGGAAGAGGATCACGTCCGCCTCGGCGATGGCCTCCAGCACGCCCGGGGCCGGCTTGGCCTGCTCGGCGCCGACCGGGACGACCGCCTCGGCCGGGACGGAGGCCCGCAGCCGCACCCAGTACTCCTGGAAGTGGATCGCCTTGCGCTCACCGTCCAGCTCGACGGCCACATGCGTCTCGACGCGGTCGTCGGTCATCGGGATCAGCCGCACGCCCGGCTTCCAGCGGTCGCACAGCGCCTCGGTGACCGCGCTCAGCGGATAGCCGGCGCTCAGCATCTGCGTCCGCACTATGTGCGTGGCGAAGTCCCGGTCGCCGAGCCCGAACCAGTCCGGGCCGACGCCGTAGGCCGCCAGCTCCTCCTTGAGGTGGAAGGTCTCGTCCGTCCGCCCCCAGCCCTGCTCCTCGTTGATGCCGCCGCCCAGCGTGTACATCACCGTGTCCAGGTCCGGGCAGACCTTCAGCCCGAAGAGGTGGATGTCGTCGCCGGTGTTGCCGATGACCGTGACGTCCGCGTCCGGCACGGCCCGCTTCAGACCGCGCAGGAAACGGGCACCGCCGATGCCGCCTGCCAGAACCACAATGCGCATGCGGCCAAGTCTTGCAGGTGGGTCCGACAACGCGTCAGGCAGTCACCGGGCGGGCCTCGCCGCGTGCCTCGCAGTGCGGGGACGTGTGCATCGGCATCGCGGTCAGGCCCGGGTAGTACACGTGCAGGCTGACCGCCGGCTCCAGCGCGTCGTTGACGACCTCGTGGACGTACCCCGGAGCGAACACCCGCTGCGCGCCCGCCGCCAGCGCGCGCGTGCCGCGCCCGGTGCGCTCGGTGAGGGTGCCCTCCAGGACGGTGAGGACACCGGACGAGCGCCCGTGGTCGTGCCGCCCGCTGCCCTGCCCGGGCACCCAGGACAGCAGCCACACCTCGTAGCCGGGGCCGGTGCGCAGCCGGTGGTACCAGCGGGTGGTGGCGTCGTAGCGGACGAGGGGCGCCCACTGGGCGCGGTCGGCGGCGATCGAGCGGGCGAGCCCCACGAACTCGGCGACGGTGGCCGGGTGCTCGCGCGGCGGCTGGAGCAGGTGCGGGACTTCGAGGATGTCGCCGGCGATCTGGAGGTCGTTGTCGCTGTTCATCGGGGTTCGGTGGTCCTCGGTGAAGAGTCGGGGGCTTGAGCCGGGGTGTGGAGCTGGGTGACGCGTACGGTCCGCCCGGGTCACGGGCGGGCGGGGTGCCCTGGATGAGGGATCACGGTGCGTGCGGACGCGGCCGAGCCGGGATGGACTCGGGAACAGCCGGAGCGGCTTGGCTCAACAGCTGGAACAGCAACAACAGCTACAGCGCGCGCGGGCGGCACCGAAGGACCCGGCGGTGCGGGTCGAGGTGGGTGCCAAGTTCGCGAACATGCCCACTAGGACATCGGTTCACACCCGCACTGTCAACTCGACGCCCGGTATGTGGGACATGTTTCACCTCATCCGGTTCATCTGAAAGGTGAAAGGTTTGCTCACGAGGAGGTCGGGACACATGGGGCACATCCGAGCGCTTGAGTCTCGCGGAACGGGATCGAACACGGAGGCGTCTTTCTCCGTACAGAGATCTGTACGGGGTTGCGGCCACCCCGTGGGTCCGGCTGCGTGCCAAGGTTTATGGCGATTTGAACACTTTCCGCACGGCCTTGGTTCCGCAGAGTGAATAACGGACCCAATAGCAGATCTCGGCTTGACTCGCCCGGAGCAGCACACTTGTAATTTCACTCGTGTCGTTCAGCCGAAATCGGTAACGGCTACGCACGGGGACGCGAAAGACAGACGAGGGGCGCACATGACCGAGCTGGTGCAGCAACTGCTGGTCGACGACGCGGACGAGGAACTCGGCTGGCAGGAGCGCGCGCTGTGCGCCCAGACCGACCCCGAGTCCTTCTTCCCCGAGAAGGGCGGCTCCACCAGAGAGGCCAAGAAGGTCTGCCTCGCCTGCGAGGTCCGCTCCGAGTGCCTCGAATACGCCCTCGCCAACGACGAGCGCTTCGGCATCTGGGGCGGCCTGTCCGAGCGGGAACGCCGCCGGCTGAAGAAGGCCGCCGTGTGACCGTAGGGAGGGCCGCCAACGTCGCGAACGGCCCGCCGCCAGTGGGTTATCCACAGGCGGCGGGCCGTCGTCATGGCCAGCCGATAGTGTGGTCGCTCGTCCGAGACGCCCCGCTGTCCCCTCGACGCACTCGATCCGCTCGACGCACGGGGAGACACAGGCGTCCACCGCAGTCCATCGAACCGGGGCCCGTACCTCGATGTCCGTGCACAGCCATACGGCGGCCCGAAGCGGCACCGCCACAGCAGCGTTCGACCCAGCCCGCCCGCCTGAGTTCCCGCGTCATGTGGTGACCGCGGTCCTCGTCTCCCACGACGGCGCCCGCTGGCTGCCCGACGCGCTCGCCGGGCTGCTCGGCCAGGAGCGCCCCGTCCAGTACGCGGTGGCCGCCGACACCGGCAGCGCGGACGACTCCGCCCAGCTGCTCACCGACGCCCTCGGCGACGCCAATGTGCTGCACCTGGCCCGCCGTACCGGCTTCGGCCAGGCCGTGGAGGAGGCGAGCCGCACCGCGCCCGTCCTCACCCCGGAGGACCTGCCGTACCTCAAGCGCCCCAGCGGCTGGGACCCCGTCACGCGCACCTGGCGCGACGACGCCTACGACCTGCCCGACCTGCCGCACGGCGAGCCAATCCAGTGGCTGTGGCTGCTGCACGACGACTGCGCCCCCGAACCCGACGCCCTCGCCCAGCTGCTGCGGGTCGTCGACAACGAACTCGAACTCGGCCGCGACGACGTCGCGGTCGTCGGCCCCAAGCTGCGCGGCTGGTACGACCGCCGCCAGCTGCTGGAGGTCGGCGTCTCCATCGCCAACTCCGGCCGCCGCTGGACCGGCCTCGACCGCCGCGAACAGGACCAGGGCCAGCACGACCACGTCCGCACCGTGCTGTCCGTCTCCACCGCCGGCATGCTCATCCGCCGCGACGTCTTCGAACAGCTCGGCGGCTTCGACCGCCGACTGCCCCTCATGCGCGACGACGTCGACCTGTGCTGGCGCGCCCACACCGCCGGCCACCGCGTCCTGGTCGCCCCCGACGCCGTCGTCCGGCACGCCGAGGCCGCCTCCCGCGAACGCCGCGCGGTCGACTGCGCGGGCCGCACCACCGCCTCCCCGCACAAGGTCGACAAGGCGGGCGCCGTCTACACCCTGCTCGTCAACACCCGTACGGCCGCGCTGCCCTGGGTCCTGCTGCGGCTCGTCCTCGGCACCGTCCTGCGCACCCTCGCCTACCTCGTCGGCAAGGTCCCCGGCCAGGCCGTCGACGAGATCCGCGGCCTGCTGAGCACCCTGCTGCGGCCCGAGCGGATCATCGCCGCCCGGCGCCGCCGCGGCCCCGCCCAGATCGACAAGGGCGAGCTGCGCCAGCTGCTCCCGCCGCCCGGCGCCACCATCCGGGCCACCGTGGAGCAGATCGCGGGCAACTTCACCAGCGGCACCGACAGCGACACCGCCTCGGCCGGCCGGCACGGCGGCGCCGTGGAGTCCGGACCCGGCGGCGACGACGCCGAGTTCCTGGAGGTCGAGCAGTTCGCCCGGCTCAAGCGGATCGCCCGCAGACCCGGCCCGGTGCTCTTCCTCGCGCTGCTGCTCATCTCCCTCGCCGCCTGCCGCGCCCTGCTCGGTGGCGGCGCCCTCGCCGGCGGCGCCCTGCTGCCCGCCCCGGCCGGCGCCGGCGACCTGTGGTCCCGCTACCTGGACGCCTGGCACCCGCTCGGCGTCGGCGGCACCCCGTCCGCGCCCCCTTATCTGGCGATCGTCGCGACCCTCGCCTCGATCCTGTTCGGTTCCACCGGACTCACCGTCACCGTCCTGCTCGTCTGCTCGGTGCCGCTCGCCGGATTCACCGCCTACTTCGCCTCCCGGCCGCTCGTCACCTCCCGGCTGCTGCGCGCCTGGGCGGCCATCGGCTACGCCTTCCTGCCCGCCACCACCGGCGCCCTGGCCGGCGGCCGCATCGGCACCGCCGTCCTCGCCGTGCTCCTGCCGCTCATCGCGCGCGCGGGCATCGCCGCGAGCGGCCTGGCCAGCCGCACCGGCGCGCGCGGCAGCTGGCGCGCCACCTGGGCGTACGCGCTGCTGCTGACGGTCACCACCGCCTTCACCCCGATCGTCTGGCCCATCGCCCTGCTGCTCGGCCTCGGCGTACTGGTGCTCCGCCGCGGCGACCTCCTCGCCCACGGCCTGCGCTTCCTGGCCCAGCTCGGCACGCCGCTGCTGCTCCTCGCCCCCTGGTCGCTGACCCTCCTGCCGACCGGCTTCTTCCAGGAGGCCGGCCTGGAGTACGGCCCCTCGGCCGCCTCCGCGCTCGACCTGCTCGGCGCCGCCCCCGGCGGCCCCGGCACCGTGCACGGCCTGATGCTCATCGGCATCGTGCTCGCCGCGCTCGCCGCCCTGCTCCGCTCCGAGCGGCAGCTCGGCATCCGCACCGCCTGGGCCGTCGCCCTGGTCGGCCTCGTCTTCGCGGTCCTGTCCAACAAGTCCGCCTGGGCCGGGCCGGCCACCCTCGTCTACGGCATCGCCCTGCTGGCCGCCGCCGCCCTCGGCGCCGACGGCGCACGCGCGCGCGTGGCCGAGCAGAGCTTCGGCTGGCGCCAGCCCGTCGCCGCCCTGATCGCCTTCGCCTCGGCCGCCGGCCCGCTGCTCGTCGCCGCCGGCTGGATCATCCGCGGCGCCGACGGCCCGCTGGAGCGCCGCGACCCGGCCCAGGTGCCCGCGTTCGTCGCCGAGGACTCCAGCGGCGGCGACCAGGCCCGCACCCTGGTCCTCGACAGCGACTCCACCGCGCGCGTGCGCTACACCCTGGTCCGTGGCTCCGGCGCCCGCATGGGCGACGCCGAACTCACCGCCGCCGACGGCGACAACGCCCGCCTGGACAAGACCGTCGCCAACCTCGTCGCCGGCTCCGGCGCCGACCAGGCCGACGAACTCGGCGGCTTCGCCGTGCGCTACGTCCTCGTCCACAAGGGCGCGCCGCGCGACATCACCCGCGTCCTCGACGCCACCCCCGGCCTGAGCCGGCTCAGCCAGCAGAACGGCGGCGCGCTCTGGCGCGTCGACCAGCAGGTCGCCCGCGCGGCCATCGTGCCCGCCTCCGGCTCCGGCAAGGCCCGGCCGGTCACCGCGGGACCGGTGGAGATCCACACGACGATCCCCTCCGGCTCCGGAGGCCGTGTCCTGCGCCTCGCCGACAGCGCCGCCGACGGCTGGACGGCGACCCTCGACGGCAAGCCGCTCACCCGGACCACGGTCGACGGCTGGGCCCAGGGCTTCCAACTGCCCTCCACCGGAGGCAGGCTGGACGTCACCTACGACGCCCCGATCGCCCACACCGCCTGGCTCTGGGCGCAGGGCGCCCTCGCCGTCGTGCTGGTCGTCCTCGCCCTGCCCGGCCGCCGCCGCGACGTCGACGACGACCTGCCCGAGGAGCAGCCCCTGCCCGCCCAGGCCACCGCCGGCGAGGGCCGCCGCGCCCGCCGCCTGCGCGCCCAGGCGGAGGAAACCGCCGCCGAGGAACAGCCCGGCACGCCTCCCCAGCCCGAGCAGCCCCCGGCCGCCGTACCGCACCAGCAGTCGTACGACGTGGGGGTGCCCCCGGTCGAGCCGAGCGGGGACTGGGACAGGGACCCGGCCGACTACGGGAACGCCGGATACTCCGGGTACGGCACGGACCCGTACCAGACCACGACCGGCTACGACCAGCAGTCGTACCAGCAGCCCGACCCCTACCAGACGGCCCCGTACGACCCGTACGCCTACAACGGCACCCCCGACCAGATGCCGTACGACCCGGCGGCCTACCAGCAGGGCTACGACCCGGCGTACGACGCCGCCCAGCAGGGTTACGACCCGGCCCAGCAGGGCTATGACCCGGCCGAGCAGGGCTATGACCCGGCCGAGCATCCCCACGGCACCGGCAGCCAGCGCCCCGACGGGAGCCAGCAGTGAACCGCACCACCCTGTCCCTGATCGCCGGCACGGCCGCGCTGGCCGCCGTCACCGCGTTCGCCGCGCTCGACTCCCCGTCCGCGTCCGGCGCCGCCGCCCCCCAGGCGGCGGCCCGACTGCCCGTGGAGCGCACCAGCCTGCTGTGCCCGGCGCCGAGCATGTCGGACATCGCCGACACGGCGTACACGTCGTTCACGCCGGTCACCAAGGGCACCACGAGCAGCGGCAAGGCCCAACTCCAGGCGGCCACCGGGCAGTCGGCCGACGACACGGACGGCGGCCGGAAGAGCAAGGACGGCAAGGACGGCAAGGACGGCAAGGGCGCCGGGAAGAAGGCCGAGCAGCCGGTGCTCACCCCCAAGGCACCGGGCACGCCGGCCACCGGAGAGACCTCCGGCGGTGAGGCGCCCGCGCTCATCGGCACCGCGGACGGCAGGTTCGCGTCCGGCTGGACCGTGCAGGAGACCACCGAGGTCGCGGCCGGCACCGGCCGGGGCCTGCTGGGCGTCAACTGCACCGGCGCGGACACCGAGTTCTGGTTCCCGGGCGCCAGCACGACCACCGGCCGCACCGACTACGTCCACCTGACCAACCCCGACGACTCGGCCGCCGTGGTCGACATCGAGCTGTACGGCAAGGACGGCGCGATCAAGTCCCCGCTGGGCGAGAACCTGACGGTCAAGCCGCACGCGAGCGAGCCCATCCTGCTCTCCACGCTCTCCGACGAGCGGCAGGCCGACCTGACCGTGCACGTCAGCGTGCGCAGCGGCCGGGTCGGCGCGGCCGTGCAGGCCCTGGACGACAAGGCGGGCGGCGACTGGCTGGCCGCTGCCGCCGACCCGGCCGGCAGCCAGGTCCTGCCCGGCATCCCGAAGGACGCCACCGACGTCCGCCTGATCGCCTTCACCCCCGGTGACGACGACGCCGACCTGAAGATCCGCCTGGCCTCGCCCGCCGGCCTGATCACCCCGGCCGGGAACGAGACCCTGCACGTCAAGTCCGGCATGACCTCGGCGGTCGACCTCGGCGACGTCACCCGTGGCGAGGCCGGCTCGCTGGTCCTCACCCCCAGCGACCAGGCGGTCCCGGTCGTGGCGGCGCTCCAGGTGGTCCGAGGCAAGGGCGACAGGAAGGAGACGGCGTACATTCCGGCGACCGCCGCCGTCGGCACGCGCGCGACATCGGCCGACAACAGCGCGAAGGGCACGACGCTCGCCCTGACGGCCCCTACCGGCACGGCCACGGTCAAGGTCACGGCGTCGGCGGGCAGCGAGGGCGGGACCCCGGTGACGAAGACGTACACGATCAAGTCCGGCACGACCCAGGACGTCGACGTCCCCACCCCGGCGGGCCTGAAGGGCACGTACGCCCTCACGGTCGAACCCGTCTCCGGCGCCCCCGTCTACGCCTCCCGCACGCTCGCGGCCACCGAGGGAGGCATCCCCGCCTTCACCATCCAGACCCTCCCCAACGACCACGGAATGGTGGCGGTACCGAGCACGAAGGAGGACTTGTCGGTACTACAGAAATAGGGGACGCGGCGGCACCCCGCCGTCGCCGGTGAGCGGACCCGCCCCCGCCCGGCCCCCGGTGCCGGGGGCGGCAAAGGTGCCCTAATCCTCCCCGTACCGGGGGTCCACAGTCTCCGGCGTCAGTCCCAGCAGCTCGGCCACCTGCTCCACGACCACCTCATGCACCAGCGCGGCCCGCTCGTCCCGCCCCTTGGTCCGGATCTCCACCGGCCGCCGGTACACGACCACCCGGGCCCGCCGCCCATCCCGCGACGGGACGATCCCGCCGAGCGGCACGGCGTCGTCCCCCCACGTCACCTGATCCCCCCGCCCCTCCAGCCGGGGCACCTCCAGCACCAGGAAGTCGATGTCGGCCAGCTGCGGCCACCGCCGCTCAAGGCGTTCCACGGAGTCCTGCACCAGGTCCGCGAACACCTCGGCACGGCTGGCCGCCAGCGGCACCTGCGGCGGCGCGATCGGCCCTCGCATGCCCCGCCCGTGGCGATCACGGCGACGGGGCCCGGGGCCGGCGGCACGGGGCGGTACACGGTTGTCCATCACTGGTGAAGGGTAGTCCCCGCACCCTCCGCACGTCCGGTTCCACGTGGCAACCGGCCCCCCGCCCCCGCGTGTCGCAGGATGACCATTCCAGCCAAGGTCTGGCTCGTTTCCGTAACTCTCCTAGACCACCGAACTCAAGGCAATTGACGGTGTTTGTACGGACTCCTGACCGGACGCGGTCTCGCCGGTCACCCACTGGGCATACGTCCATGCAGGTCAACGAGGTCCGCTCGAAGGAGTGTGTGGGGCGTTTCACAGCACGACACGGGGGAGTGACCTGGTGGAGAGTCGTCGCGGCCCGCTCAAGAGTGCGGTACCGTCCAACGTCGTGAGCCCTGTACGTCGCTGTTCGCGCACCGCCTGCGGCCGACCCGCCGTCGCGACGCTGACGTACGTCTACGCCGACTCGACCGCGGTCCTCGGCCCGCTCGCCACCTACGCCGAACCCCACTGCTACGACCTGTGCGCCGAGCACTCCGAGCGCCTCACCGCCCCGCGCGGCTGGGAGGTCGTACGACTCCTCGACGGCTCCGCTCCCGCGCGGCCCAGCGGAGACGATCTGGAAGCGCTTGCCAACGCCGTGCGCGAGGCGGCCCGCCCGCAGGAGCGCGCGGCCGGGGCGGGCGGCGGCTCCCGTGCCGCCGACCCCATGGAGGTCGCCCGTCGCGGCCACCTGAGGGTCCTGCGCTCCCCGGACAACTGAGCGCGCCACCCGCGAGCATCGCGCCTGAGCCCGCCAACCGCGACACCACCCCCGAGCCCGCCAACCGCGACACCACCCCCGAGCCCGCCAACCGCGACACCACCCCCGAGCCCGCCAACCGCGACACCACCCCCGAGCCCGCCAACGGCGACACCACGCCTCAGCGTCACATCCGAGCGCCCAACCGTGCGCCATGGCTGAACGCCACCCCACGCCACCCCCGTTACGCGTGACGGTCCGGCCCGGCCGGGCGTTACGGAAGGGGGTCCACCGAGCGTGCACCTGGTGTCCGCGCGCGGCGCCCTTACTCCCGGCGGGTAGTTTGTGGGCACCCATAGGACTTCAGGAGGGTTGGCCGTGACTGCTGATCTGTCGCAGATCGTGAAGGCGTACGACGTACGCGGAGTGGTCCCGGACCAGTGGGACGAGGCACTGGCCGGACTCTTCGGCGCCGCCTTCGCGGAGGTGACGGAAGCGGCGGCCATCGTCGTCGGCCACGACATGCGGCCCTCGTCCCCCGGCCTCTCCCGCGCCTTCGCGCGCGGCGCGGCGGACCGCGGTGTGGACGTCACCGAGATCGGCCTGTGCTCCACGGACCAGCTGTACTACGCCTCCGGCGCGCTGAACCTGCCGGGCGCGATGTTCACGGCCTCCCACAACCCGGCCCAGTACAACGGCATCAAACTGTGCCGCGCGGGCGCCGCCCCCGTCGGCCAGGACACGGGCCTGGCGCAGATCCGTGAACTGGTCGAGCGCTGGCTGGCGGAGGGCGCCCCGGAACCCGTGGCCCGGCCGGGAACCCTCTCGGCGCGCGAGACGTTGGAGGATTACGCGGCGTACCTGCGTTCCCTGGTCGACCTCACCTCCGTCCGCCCCCTGAAGGTCGTGGTCGACGCCGGCAACGGCATGGGCGGCCACACGGTCCCCTCGGTCTTCGCCGGCCTGCCCCTGACCCTCGTCCCGATGTACTTCGAACTGGACGGCACCTTCCCGAACCACGAGGCCAACCCGCTCGACCCGGCCAACCTCGTGGACCTCCAGAAGCGGGTCCCGGTGGAGGGCGCCGACCTCGGCATCGCCTTCGACGGCGACGCCGACCGCTGCTTCGTCGTGGACGAGCACGGCGACCCGGTGTCCCCATCCGCGATCACCGCGCTGGTCGCCGCCCGCGAACTGTCCCGCAAGGGCGGCAAGGGCACGGTCATCCACAACCTGATCACGTCCCGCACGGTCCCGGAGGTGGTGAAGGAGAACGGCGGCACCCCTGTCCGCACCCGCGTCGGCCACTCCTTCATCAAGGCGGAGATGGCCCGTACCGGCGCGATCTTCGGCGGCGAGCACTCCGCCCACTACTACTTCAAGGACTTCTGGAACGCCGACACGGGCATGCTGGCCGCCCTGCACGTCCTCGCGGCCCTCGGCGGCCAGGAGGGCCCGCTGTCCGCCCTGGTCGCCCAGTACGACCGGTACGCCGGCTCCGGTGAGATCAACTCCACCGTCGCCGACCAGTCCGCCCGCCTCGCCGCGATCCGCACCGCGTACGAGGGCCGGGCCGACGTCACCCTGGACGACCTCGACGGCCTCACGGTCGCCGCGGCCGACTGGTGGTTCAACGTCCGCCCGTCCAACACGGAGCCGCTCCTGCGCCTGAACGCCGAGGCCAAGGACGAGGCCACCATGACGAAGATCCGCGACGAGGCACTGGCGATCATCAGGGGCTGAGCGGCCCGTCCATGAGCGGTACGCTGACCAGGCATATGCACAGACACCCATACGCCCTCTGAAGGGACAGCCCATGCCGCTCGAAGCCGGTCTTCTGGAGATCCTCGCCTGCCCGGCCTGCCATGCCCCCCTCAAGGAGCAGGACACCGAGCTGATCTGCACGGGCCAGGACTGTGGCCTCGCCTACCCGGTCCGCGACGGCATCCCGGTCCTGCTGGTCGACGAGGCCCGCCGCCCCGCGTGACGAGGCCCGTCACCTCGTAGCACCCCAGGATCCCGCGACCGGAGGCTGCCGCTCATGCTGGACGAATCGCTGCTCGACACCCCGGAGGGCCTCGCCGAGGCCGACCACCGGGGTCTGCTGCGCGGCGCGGCGGAGGCCGGCGCCCGCGTCCGCACCGCCGCCCGGCACGCCGCCGAGGCCGGCATCGGCGAGCTGAAGCCCGACGGCCGCCCCCGCGCGGTCCTCATCGCGGGCCCCGGCGCCGCCGCCACCCACACCGCAGATCTGCTGGGGACGCTGGCCGGCCCCGGCAGCCCCGTCGTCCGGCTCGCCCCCGCCGGCGTCGCCCCCGCCGCGGGCGCGCTGCGCTGGGAACTCCCCGGCTGGGCCGGGTCCGTGGACCTGCTGCTGATCGCCACCCCGGACGGCACCGAACCGAGCCTGTCCCTCCTCGCCGACCAGGCCTATCGCCGTGGCTGCTCGGTCGTCGCCGTGGCCCCGCCCCAGACCCCGCTCGCCGAGGCCGTCGCCGGCGCGCACGGCCTGTTCGTACCGATGGCCACGGCGCCGTACGACCAGGAGGAACCGCTCGCCGCGTCCTCCCCGGGCGTCTTCTGGGCGCTGCTGACGCCGCTGCTCGCGCTCCTGGGCCGGATCGGCCTGATCGCCGCCCCGCCGGACGCCCTGGAGAAGGTCGCCGACCGCCTCGACCACATCGCGGAGCGCTGCGGCCCCGCCATCGCGACCTACAGCAACCCGGCGAAGACCCTCGCCGCCGAACTCGCCGACGCGCTCCCCATGGTGTGGACGGAAGGCACCTCGGCCGGCCCTGCGGGCCGCCGCTTCGCCGCCGCCCTCGCCGAACTCGCCGGCCGCCCCGCCCTCGTCGCCGAACTGCCCGAGGCACTCGCCGCGCACAGCGCCCTGCTGGCCGGCCCGCTCGCCGCCAGCGCCGACCCGGACGACTTCTTCCGCGACCGCGTCGAGGAGCCCCCCGCGCTGCACGCGCGCGTGGTGCTACTCCGCGACCGCCCGATCAGCGGCCTCACCGCCGCCCCCACCGCCCGCGACGTCGCCCTCAGCCACGACACGCCGATCAGCGAACTCGAACCGGAGGAGGGCGGCGAACTGGAGACCCTCGCGGAACTGATCGCCGTCACGGATTTCGCCGCTGTTTACCTGGCGCTCGCTTCCAGGGCCTGATCTTGCTCCGGGCCGGACGACCCGAGCCCGCCCCCGGCGCCGCGACCGGCACAGCCGCCGGCGCCGACCGAGCAGCGCACGTACGGAGACAGAGAAGACACATGGACCGCCTCGACAACACCATCCGCCCCTACGCCTGGGGTTCTGCCACCGCCATCCCGCACCTCCTCGGCGTGGAGCCGACCGGCGAACCCCAGGCGGAGATGTGGATGGGCGCGCACCCGGGCGCCCCGTCGCGCACCGCGCGCGGGACCCTCGTCGAGGTCATCGATGCCGACCCGGAGCGGGAACTAGGCGCCCGCGCGGTCGCCAGGTTCGGCCCGCACCTGCCGTTCCTGCTCAAGATCCTCGCCGCCGGCGCGCCCCTGTCCCTCCAGGTGCACCCCGACCTGGAGCAGGCCAAGGAGGGATACGCCGACGAGGAGCGGCGCGGCATCCCGGTCGACGCCCCGCACCGCAACTACAAGGACGCCAACCACAAGCCCGAACTGATCTGCGCCCTCACCGAGTTCGACGGCCTGTGCGGCTTCCGGGACCCGGTCCAGGCCGCCGACCTGCTCGACGGGCTCGGCGTCGACTCCCTCAAGCCGTACGTCGACCTGCTGCACGCCCACCCCGAGGACGCGGCCCTGCGCGAGGTCCTCACCGCGATCCTCAGCGCCGACCCGGAGGAGATGGCCCACACGGTCGCCGAGGCCACCGCCGCCTGCACCCGCCTCGGCGGCGCCTACGCCCCTTACGCCGACATCGCCCACCACTACCCGGGCGACCCCGGCGTCATCGCGGCCATGCTGCTCAACCACGTCCGGCTCCAGCCCGGCGAGGCCCTGTTCCTCGGCGCCGGCATCCCGCACGCCTATCTCAGCGGCCTCGGCGTCGAGATCATGGCCAACTCCGACAACGTCCTGCGCTGCGGCCTGACCCCGAAGCACGTCGACGTCCCCGAACTCCTGCGGATCGTCCGCTTCGAGCCGAGCGACCCGGGCGTGCTGCGCCCGGAGGCCTCCCCGGAGGGCGAGGAGGTCTACGAGACCCCGATCGACGAGTTCCGGCTCTCCCGGTACGTCCTCCCCGAGGGCGGCGCCGCCCACGACCTCACCCGGGACACCCCGCAGATCCTGCTCTGCACGGCCGGCACCGTCCGGGCCGGCGAGCACGAACTGCGTCCCGGTCAGTCGGTCTTCGTCCCGGCCGGCGAGCGGGCGGAGATCTCGGGCGCGGGCACGGTCTTCCGCGCCACCGTGATCGTGTGACCGAGGCTGTGGACGGGCTGTGGATCATATGACCGGGGTTGTGGATACCTGACGCACCGCTGCCCGGCCGGGCTGCAAGAATGGCCCACCGGCAAAGGCCGGGCAAAGCCGGGCACCCGTCCGGACGGACGCACGAGGGCGACAGAGGCGAAGGGACAACGCGAACACATGAGCGCGTCAGGCGGTACGAAGGCGATCGTGGCGGCACTCGGCGCCAACCTCGCGATCGCGGCATCGAAGTTCGTGGCGTTCGCGTTCAGCGGCTCCTCCTCGATGCTCGCCGAGGGCGTCCACTCGCTCGCCGACTCCGGCAACCAGTTCCTGCTGCTCGTCGGCGGCAAGAAGGCACAGCGCCAGGCGAGCCCGCAGCACCCCTTCGGCTACGGCCGCGAGCGGTTCATCTACGCCTTCCTCGTCTCGATCGTCCTCTTCTCCATCGGCGGCATGTTCGCCATCTACGAGGGCTACGAGAAGGTCCGCCACCCGCACGACCTGGAGCACTGGTACTGGCCGGTCGGCGTCCTCGTCTTCGCGATCATCGCCGAGGGCTTCTCCTTCCGCACGGCCATCAAGGAGTCCAACCACCTGCGCGGCACGCTCTCCTGGAAGGAGTTCATCCGCCGCGCCAAGGCACCCGAGCTGCCCGTCGTCCTCCTGGAGGACTTCGGCGCGCTCATCGGTCTGCTCCTCGCCCTCGGCGGCGTCGGCCTCTCCCTGCTCACCGGCGACGGCGTCTGGGACGGCATCGGCACCCTCTGCATCGGTGTCCTGCTCGTCCTGATCGCCCTGGTCCTGGCCGCCGAGACCAAGTCACTGCTGCTCGGCGAGGCCGCCGGCCTGGAGGACGTCAAGAAGATCGAGGCCGCGATCGTCGACGGCGACACGGTCCCCCGCATCATCCACATGCGCACCCTGCACCTCGGCCCCGAGGAGCTGCTGATCGCCGCCAAGATCGCCGTCCGGCACGACGAAACGGCCACCGAGGTCGCGAGCGCCATCAACGCCGCCGAGTCCCGCATCCGCGCCGCCGTCCCCATCGCCCGCGTCATCTACCTGGAACCGGACATCTACAGCGAGGCCGAGGCCGCCAAGGGCCCGGACCCGGAGGCGACCCCGGGCGGCCCGACCCCGCACCCCGCGGGTCACTGAGGGAAGCTTCGCGGTACGACCCTCAGCCCCGAGCCGGCTGCATGGGCCAGGGCGCCGGCGGCACCGTCGGCGCCTTCCGCCGCCGCACCACCAAGGCGGCGATCCCCAGCCCGATGCCGGTGAGGACCAGCAGACCGCCGACGAGCAGGGCCGCACCCAGCAGAGCCGGGCCCGTACGCTCGTCCGTCACCCGCCCCCGCACGGCGTCCACCGGAACGGTCCCGCCGTGATCCACGGCGAAGAAACGGGAGTCCATCGAGTCGGACCGGTGGTCGCCCATCAGGAACAGCCGCCCCTGCGGCACCTTCACGTCGTACGGCCGGTGCACACCGTCCGCGTCACCCTCGTAGACATACGGCTCCTTGACCGGCTTGCCGTTCACGGTGACCCGCTCCTCGGAGCCCGCGGTCGTGCAGCACGCCACACGGTCACCGCCCACGCCGATCACCCGCTGCATCAAGACACCCTCGGACCGGTAGCGCTCCGGCATCGAGAACACCACGACGTCACCGCGCCGCACCTCGCTCCCGTCCACCCGCTCCCAGACGATCCGGTCACCCCGCTGGTACGTCGGGTCCATGCTCTGACTCGGCAGGGTTCCGGTGCCGTACGCGTCGCGCCCGTACACGAAGGCACCCCCGGTCAGCACCACCCCCAGCAGCCCCGCCACGACCGCCGCGATCCCCAGTCCCCGCCCTCTGCCCGCCATGTCCCGTCCTCCCCGCGCGGCCCATCCGCGACGCGGAGAGTAGCGGCTCCCCGTGAACGCTCCGTGCACCTCGCCCGCCGTGAACGCCCGGCCCACCGCACCCCGCACCGCCTCCGTCCCCGCCCCGGCGGCACCGGCACCACAGCCGAAACGCCTCGAATACGACCCGACGAATGCTCAGGCGGACTGGGGCCGACCGGGGCGTCCGGTGTAGCTTGGGACGGAGCCAGACGTCGCTGCTGATGGCGGTCGGGCGGTCCTGTGCGGGCCGGCCGAGGGAGAGAGGGCCTCCGACGGACTGCGCTGCGCGTACGTGGGCATGCCTGTGTCCTCTTCTCGGGCACCCCTGTGTCCGCCGCCGCGCAGACCAGCCGTACCCACCTCGACCCAACCCCGAGGAGCAGCTCGTAATGACGACTGTCGAGAACCGACAGGACTTCAAGGTCGCCGACCTCTCGCTGGCCGAGTTCGGTCGCAAGGAGATCACCCTCGCCGAGCACGAGATGCCCGGCCTGATGGCGATCCGCAAGGAGTACGCCGAGGCCCAGCCGCTCGCCGGCGCCCGCGTCACCGGCTCACTGCACATGACTGTGCAGACCGCCGTGCTCATCGAGACCCTGGTCGCCCTCGGCGCCCGGGTCCGCTGGGCCTCCTGCAACATCTTCTCCACCCAGGACCACGCCGCCGCCGCCATCGCCGTCGGCCCGAACGGCACGCCCGACAACCCGCAGGGCGTCCCGGTCTTCGCCTGGAAGGGCGAGACCCTGGAGGAGTACTGGTGGTGCACCGAGCAGGCGCTGACCTGGCCGGACAGCCCCACCGGCGGCCCCAACATGATCCTGGACGACGGTGGCGACGCCACCCTCCTCGTCCACAAGGGCGTCGAGTACGAGAAGGCCGGTGAAGTCCCCGCCCTGGACACTGCCGAGTCCGACGAGCACCGCGTCATCCTCCAGCTGCTGCACCGCACCCTGGGCGAGAACCCCCAGAAGTGGACGCAGCTGGCCTCGGAGATCCGCGGCGTCACCGAGGAGACGACCACCGGTGTCCACCGCCTGTACGAGATGCAGCGCGACGGCGTCCTCCTCTTCCCGGCGATCAACGTCAACGACGCCGTCACCAAGTCGAAGTTCGACAACAAGTACGGCTGCCGCCACTCCCTGATCGACGGCATCAACCGCGCCACCGACGTCCTGATCGGCGGCAAGACCGCCGTCGTCTGCGGCTACGGCGACGTGGGCAAGGGCTGCGCCGAGTCCCTGCGCGGCCAGGGCGCCCGCGTGATCGTCACAGAGATCGACCCGATCTGCGCCCTACAGGCGGCGATGGACGGCTACCAGGTCACGACCCTGGACGAGGTCATCGACAAGGCCGACATCTTCATCACCACGACCGGCAACAAGGACATCATCATGGCCTCGGACATGGCCAAGATGAAGCACCAGGCGATCGTGGGCAACATCGGTCACTTCGACAACGAGATCGACATGGCCGGTCTCGCCAAGGTGCCCGGCATCGTCAAGGACGAGGTCAAGCCGCAGGTCCACACCTGGACCTTCCCGGACGGCAAGAAGATCATCGTGCTGTCCGAGGGCCGCCTGCTGAACCTGGGCAACGCCACCGGCCACCCGTCGTTCGTGATGTCCAACTCCTTCGCGGACCAGACCCTGGCCCAGATCGAGCTGTTCACCAAGCCCGACGCGTACCCGATCGGCGTCTACACGCTGCCCAAGCACCTCGACGAGAAGGTCGCCCGCCTCCACCTGGACGCGCTCGGCGTCAAGCTCACCAAGCTCCGCCCGGAGCAGGCCGCGTACATCGGCGTGGACGTCGACGGCCCCTTCAAGCCGGACCACTACCGCTACTGATCCGGTGATCCCGTAGTCCGCCAGCCGGGGGAGTGCGCCGGTGCACCGACGCACCCTCCCCGGCAGGAGATCCTTCGAGGCAGGCCCCCGCACCCCCGTGCCGGGGGCCTGCCCCTTTGGCCCCCGACCCGCGGCCTCCGGCCGGATCAGCCCGTCAAGACCCAGGACCCCCATGCCCCGCGGCCGTTATTCGCTCCACGATCCGCACGATCACACCCCCCTCGCAGAAGAACACTTCCAGTGCGCCCCCGGCCCGTCCGGCTGGCGCTATGTCTCCCGGCTGACCGGCCCCGCCGGGGACCACCGCGGCTCGGTCGACCTCGCCCTGGACGACCTCGGCCGTCCCATCCGCCTCGAACTCCACGCGGGTGGCTGGCAGGTGCGCGGCGCCGCCCTCGACGGCGTCACCTGGGTCCGCACCGACCCCACCGGCATCCATGCCACCGAAGGCAATGTGCGCGCCCACGCCTTCACCGGCACGTCCCCCGCGTTCCTCGTCGCCACCGCCCGGCTCTTGCGCCTCACCCCCTCGTCCGCCGCGACCCGCGTACGCCTCGTGGCCTTCACCGATCCCGTGCTCGCCCCCCGCACCGTGGACCAGTCCTGGGCTCTGGTGGACAGCGAAGCACACGCCTCTGACAACGGCCCCCTGACCGTGGACGAATACCAGGTCACAGCCCTGGACACCGGCGAACAGCACACCGTCCACATCGCCGGCGACGTCGTCCTCGCAGCGCCCGGGATCGAGCTGGAAGACCTTCAGTCACCGCCGTCGAGATTCGACTGACCCCGGCACCTCCGGCGGCCCCGGGCATCGTCAGCGCGGCCTGACCGCGCTCCGCACTACCCCGGGGGCGCGAACCCGGTGGCCGGCCGATCGGCCCGCGACTCGTCCCGCGGCGGAGCCGACGAAGGAGTAAGAGGGGCCTGCGGCGGCTGCGGTGCGGCCTGCTGTGGCTGTGCCATCGGAGGAGCGGAGGGCTGTGCCATCGGAGGCCGGGAGGCTTGTGCCATCTGCGGTGCTGCGGGCCGTGCCACCGGCGGCGCGAAGCCGCCGGACGTCACGCCGCCGCCCCGCCCGAACGCCTGCCGGGCCTCACGGGACTGCCGCTCATGCACCACGGCCGCCAGGAAAGCGGCCGGAGGCAGATCCCGTGGCACCGGCGCCCCGGTACGCTCCGCGAGGTCGGCCGCCAGCCGCTGCGCCATACCCGCCGAGACCTGCGGATCGAGCTGCTGCATCCGGGTCAGGTACTGCCGGACGGCGAGCCACAGCCCGTCCGGGACCGCCGACAGGTCCAGCTCGGCGAACCGGCCCGCGAGCCACGGCGGCGGAGGCGGAACGAAGCCGGTCCGCCCAGTGGGTATCCGTTCCCGCACGACCAGGGTGCCCGCGAACACGTCCCCGAGCCTCCGCCCCCGCGCCGACACCAGCGAGGCGATACAGGCCACCACCCCGAACGTCATCAGGATCTCGACCACCCCGATCGCGCCCCGCACCAGCGCGTGCCGGAAGCGGATGGGCCCACCGTCGTCCCGCACCACCCGGAGCCCGAACGCCAGCTTCCCCAGCGAACGCCCGTGACTGAGCGTCTCGACGGCTATCGGCCCGCCGACCAGCACCAGCAGAAACGTCGCGATCGACAGCGCCAGCTGCGCGGCCTCGTCCAGCGAAGCCGTCGACAGGGCCAGCACCATCATCACGACGATGTACGCGACGATCGCCACCACCAGGTCCAGCAACACGGCCAGCGCTCTGCTCGGCAGCTTCGCGGGCCGCAGTTCGAGCGCCACCGCCTCACCGGTCACCAGCTCACTCACGCCCGCCGCCCTTCCCTGGTCTGCCCCTGAAACGCAAGTCTGCCAAGCTGTGGGCGCATCGCGCCGCGGTACGACAAGCTGACAGCAAGTACGAGCATCCACGACGAGCCGTGGACGACCAGCCGAGGAGCAGGCAGACCCGATGGACCTGGACGTCTTCGTCTCCGTACACCGAGCCGAATGGGACCGGCTCGATGCACTGCTCCGCCGCCGGCGCCGGCTCACCGGCGCCGAAGCAGACGAACTCGTCGCCCTCTACCAGCGCACCGCCACCCACCTCTCCCTCATCCAGTCCAGTGCTCCGGACCCGCAGCTGACAGGGCGGCTCAGCCAACTCGTGGCACGCGCGCGTAGCGCCGTCGCCGGCACCCGCCGCGCCTCATGGCGTGACGTCACACGCTTCCTGGGCCAGGGCTTCCCGGCCGCCGTCTACCGCGCCCGCCACTGGTGGGTGCCCACAGCGCTCGTCTCCACCGCCGTCGCCGTCCTTCTGGGCTGGTGGATCGGCACCCACCCCGAGGTGCAGTCGTCCATCGCGGCGCCCAGCCAGCTGCGCGAGCTGACCCGGCCCGGTGGTGAGTACGAGACCTACTACTCCAGCCATCCGGCAGCCGCCTTCGCGGCCCAGGTGTGGACGAACAACGCCCAAGCGGCGGCGATGTGCCTGGTCCTGGGCATCTTCCTGGGACTGCCCGTGCTCTGGATCCTCTTCCAGAACATGCTCAACCTGGGCGTCGGCCTCGGCCTCATGTCCTCGGCCGGCCGCCTCGACACCTTCCTCGGCCTGATCCTCCCGCACGGCCTGCTCGAACTGACCGCCGTCTTCGTCGCCGCCGGTACGGGCCTGCGCCTCGGCTGGACCCTCATCGACCCCGGCCCGCGCACCCGGCGCGCGGCGCTCGCGGAGGAGGGACGAGCCGCCGTCGGCATGGCGATCGGCCTCGCCCTGGTCCTGTTCGTCTCCGGCGCCATCGAAGGCTTCGTCACCCCCTCCGGCCTGCCCACCTGGGCCCGCATCGGCATCGGAGTCGCAGCCGAGCTGGCATTCCTGACGTACGTCTACGTGCTGGGAGGGCGTGCGGCACGCGCGGACGAGACGGGCGATCTCGAAGCGATGGACCGCAGCGCCTCCGTCCCCACGGCCGCCTGACAGCCGGCGGATGTGCGCTCGACCCCTGTGAGCTGCTAATCTCCTCTTCGCCCCGCGAGAGCCGTTGACACGGAGGGAGTGGGGAGGTAGATTCAAACAGTTGCCTGGAACTGGACAGATCCAGCGGGCAGGCGTTAGAATCTAATTGCTTCACCGAGAGCCGTGAGCGGCACTCCAGGAAGCACCTTCCGAATACTCAGAAATGAGCGGCCGGTCAGACCGGCCAAGAACTTCTGATAAAGTCGGAAAAGCCGGAAAGGGAAACGCGAGAGCGGGAACCTGGAAAGCACCGAGGAAATCGGATCGAGAAAGATCTGATAGAGTCGGAAACGCAAGACCGAAGGGAAGCGCCCGGAGGAAAGCCCGAGAGGGTGAGTACGAAGGAAGCGACCGTTCCTTGAGAACTCAACAGCGTGCCAAAAGTCAACGCCAGATATGTTGATACCCCGTCTCTCTCATACGAGAGGGCGAGGTTCCTTTGAAAAAACACAGCGAGGACGCTGTGAACGGTCGGGCTTATTCCGCCTGACTGTTCCGCTCTCGTGGTGTTGAA